>JAGQHR010000014.1 GCA_020431745.1 Candidatus Eiseniibacteriota bacterium | reverse complement strand
CGGGCGTTCCATCGGGATGATCGGCGCGGGTTAGGGAAGTGGGGGGCGAAACAGGATTCGAACCTGTGACCCCCTGCTTGTAAGGCAGGTGCTCTAACCAGCTGAGCTATTCGCCCGTATCCGGATGCCGGCAACCGCCGGCAGGGATCAGCGTCCCTGGGAGCCCGCGCCGTCCGTCGATTCGCGCCGCGAACGAGCGACCAGGGCCCACGGAATCAGCACCACGTATCCCCCGACCAGGAGGATGGGAGCCAAGGTGATGTCCCCCTGGGAAAGCAGGAGGAATCCGATCAGAATCGCGACCAGCCCGGCCCCGAAGAGGAGCCAGTTCTTTCGTCCCAAGTCGAGCCGTTGGAAGCTGCCCGCGTCTACCGCCGCCGCTTTCGAGCGCCGGGACGGAGTGGCTCCCTTCCCCCGATCTCGAGTGTTCATCGTGCTCCTCCCCGGCGATAGCCGGCGGGGTCCAGGACCACCTCGTCGTAGCCGCATTCCCTGAGCTCAGGCTCGATACGCGTCCACAGACTCCGCAAGCGGTCCACCTCGGCGGCCGGCACCTCTACCCGGGCCGTTCCCGCGAGGTGCCGGACCCGGACATCGGCGAACCCGTGCCGCCGGATCCGGCCTTCCGCCTCCTCGATCCGGCGCAGCGCCGATACGGTAACGGATGTCCCGTGGGGAATGCGAGAGCTGAGGCAGGGCGAGGCCGGACGATCCCAGGTCGGGATGCCGAGGAGCCTGCTCGCCTCCCGGATCTCCCGCTTGGTCCAACCCAGCTCCGCCAGGGGCGACCGTACGCCATGCTCGGCCGCCGCCACACGCCCCGGGCGATCGTCCGAGAGGTCGTCCCGATTGGTCCCGTCCAGGACCTGTTCGCCTTCCTCCGCCGCCGCCGCGATCGTCGCGAGCAACCCGTAGAGCGCATGCTTGCAGTAGTAGCAGCGATCGGGGCCGTTGGCGACGTATCCGGGGTCTTCCATCTCTCGGGGATGGACCTCGAGCAGCGCAACGCCCCAGGACCGCACGAGCTCCCGCGCGAGATCCCGGCTCTCCTGCTGCAACGACGGCGAGATCCCGATGGCGGCGCGCGCACGCTCCCCGATCGTGAAATGCGCGACACGGACCAGGAACGCGCTGTCAGCCCCGCCGGAGAATGCGACCAGGACCCGCGGGATCGACCGGAGATGGGCCTGGAGCGCGGCGTGCTTTTCTGCCAGAGCCGGTGGCGCGTTCGGCGGCAAAGCGCCGGCGACCGCCCCGGAAGTATTCGGCCCGTTCATCGCCCGCCAATCTCCTCGAGGCAATCGATCTCTTCGCACGACTTGCCTTCGCCGAAAAATCGCCCCCCCGCCGTGATGCAGTCGATCCGGGTGCGGAGCTCGCAGTCGTCCCCGATGCAGCACGCCCCGGCCAACCCGTCCGGATCGCACGGGTCCGAGCTGCAATCCGTGTCCGATCCCAACCAGAGACCGGTGAACCAGTCGCACTCCAGCGGCGAGAGCCACTGGCATTTGTCCAGGCAACAGATGCCTCGGGATGCGTACACACCCGCCTGCGGGAGCTTCCCGCGGGAACCGATCCCCAACCGGCCGTATCCGGTGATCGGGGTCAGACGCGGCGCCGGATCCCCGCTCCCGAACGCCCCGCCGTGTCGCGGAACGGGATGCGGTGTGAGCTCGAAGAACCCGGGTTCGTTGGCCAGGATGTAGAACCAGTAGATCGGAACCACGCTGCTCGTCTGCGGGGGAAGCACGGCGCTCGCCACCCCCTGGCGATCCGAGGGCCAGTCGGGCGGCACGATCAAGACGCCGTTGTTGGAACAGGCCCCGGACGCGATGATCGAGACGGTCTCCGGAAAGTGGATGCCGAAGGTCACGCCCGCGAGAAGCACGGAATCTCCGGGTGCGAAAACCGCGTAGACCCCGATCAGGTGCGGTTCCGGGTCCACGTCCATCTCGACCTTGGCGTGGGTCGGATCCTCCAAGGTCAGCAGGTCACACCCGGCGATCGAGCCACGGGGAACTGGGCCGTGATCGTGGACGATCAGCACCCCGCCCTGGTTCACCGGGACCTCGTTTTCCTGCTCCCATGCCGCGGCGCTCGTCGACGCGAGGCCCCCCACCAGCAGGACGCCGAGAGCCAGGAATCGTGCAAGGCGCGATCGACACCGCGAGCGAGCACGCTCGGTGAGGACGGCAGCGAGGGCGGCGGAGGCTCGCCTCGGGGAATGGTCACGGATCATGCGGATACTCCAAGGGGTCACGGGGACGGCTTCTTCTTGGACTGGCGTACCAGCGACCGGGCGCGGTTGTGCTCGGCAAGAGTTTTCGAGAATACATGCGACCCGTCACCGCGGGCCACGAAGAACAGGTCCCGCACCGGCAGCGGCGTCACCGCGGCGCGCAGAGAGGCCCGACCGGGCTGACAGATCGGCCCCGGGGGCAGGCCGGCGTAACGATAGGTGTTGTAGGGGGAGTCGATTTCGAGATCCCGGTAGAGCACGCGACCGGGAGCGCGCCCCAGGGCGAAGAGCACCGTGGGATCCGATTCCAGACGCATTCCCATGCGGTAGCGATTCCAAAACACGCCCGAGATCCGCCGGCGCTCCTCGGGCAGGACCGCTTCCGCCTCGACGATCGAGGCCAGGGTCCAGACCTGCCGTTGGTCGAGGCCCAACGACTCCGCCCGAGCCCGCAGAGAGTCGGCATAGAACTTCATGCCCGGCTCGGTCACCTGCTGGAGAATCCTCTCGGGCGACTCGCCGAGCGCGATCTTGTAGGTCTCCGGAAAAACATAGCCCTCCAACCCCGGTCCCGGGATCCCGTGCTCCGCCAGCCAGTCGTCGTCGCGCGCAAGCACCTCGAAGTCCCCCACCCGGTTCCATGTCGACTCGGCGAGGACCGGCAGGATCTGGGAGAGTCGGCGCCCCTCGGGGATCGTCACCAAGACGTGCTCGATGTCTCCCCGCCGGAAGCGCTCGACGAGCCCACCGACGGTCTCACCGGAACGGAATCCGTAGTAGCCGGGAAAAACCCGCCGGTCCCAGCGCCCGAGGCGGGCTTCGACGCGGATCGGGAGCGACCAGGGGATCCAACCCCTGGACTCGAGCCGGCGCGCGACCGAGTTGAACCCTTCGCCGGCATCGACGTGGAACGGCTCCGGAGTCTCGACACCGGCGATCTCCACCCCGACGGGACGGGACAGGTACCACGAGCGTGCGGCCCAGAGCGCACCGGCGCCGAGGGCGAGCAGGAGCACGACGATCCAGAACCAGTTTCGGACGCGATGCCCCCGGCCCCGGACCGATGGGGTCCCGTCGGTACCCGTGGTCACGCAGCCGGCTCTCCCGGAGGCACCGGCCTCGGGTAGTCCTCGAAGCGGCATCCGCCGTCGAGGAACTCCTGCAGGAGGATCCGCGCAGCCATCTCGTCGCGTTTGGTGCGGTCGCGCCGGACTCGTTTGGGGGCGTCGGCGAGCCGCCGTCCGGCTTCCAGGGTGGTGAGGCTCTCGTCCACGTAGGCCACGGGGAGCTGCATCTCCTTTTCGATCCAACGGCCCAGAGCGAGGATCTCTTCCGCGGGCCCCCCCACGGAACCGTCGTCGCGTCGGGGCACGCCGAGCACTACCCCGGAAAACCCGTGTTGTTCGTGGAGCGCGACCAGGATACGGCGGAGCGAGCGTCCCGGCGCCTGGACGAACGTCGGAAGTCCGCTGGCCAGGATGTGCTCGGGGTCGCTGGCGGCGAGCCCCGTGCGACGCAACCCGAAATCGATGCCGAGCACCGGACCGATCCGTTCGGTCAAGCGCCGGGATCGGAGGGTGGAGTGACCTGCTTGCACATGTGCACGGTCACACCCTCGCCCTGGCGGATGTCGAACTCCACCTCATCCATCATCGCGCGCATGATGAAAATGCCGCGCCCGCGGCTGCGGAGCAGCCCCTCGGGTCCGGTGGGGTCGGCCGCCGTGACCTCGTCGAGATCGAACCCCGGCCCCGAATCATGCACCCAGATGTCGAGGAGATCGCCCTTCATCTCGAACCAGAAGGAAACCGGAAGATCGCTCTGGTGCTGATGTCCGTGCTGAACCGCGTTGGTGGCCGCTTCGATCACCGAGTTCGCGATGGCATCACGGGCATCGGCATCGAAATCCATCTGTTCCGCGATCGCTTGCACGAGCTGGTCGAGCACTCCGAGGTATTCGAGCCGGCTCGGGATCGAAAGCTTGATGCAGTTCTGACCGGAACCGTTGGAGCTCTCAGGTGGACTCTTCGCCATGGACAGGTCCTTGCGTTGGGCTTCAGCTCTCCGCCTTGGGAGAGCTCGCCGAGTCCCCCTGGAAGCTCGCGAGCGCATCCGGCTCGCTGTCGAAGACCTGGAACACGGTGTTGAGCCGCGTCACCATGAAAATGGAATCGATGCGCCGGGAAACGCGCATCAACTTGAGAAAACCTCCGTTGTTCGAAACGGTGATATGGCTCGAGATGAGGATCCCGAGTCCGGTGGAGTTGACCCACGAGACGTCCTTGAGGTCGACGAGGAGGTTCTTGTACCCCTGGTTGAGCGCCGAGAGAATCGTTTCGCGCACGGCGTCGGCATCCGGCCCGCCCATGAGCTGACCGGAGAGCCGCAGCACATAGACGTCACCGATCGCTTCTTGCTTGATCTTCATCCGGTTCCTTCCTGCTTCCAGAGGCGTCCGACCACTGCATCCATATCCGCCGGCAGAGGGCTCTCGAATCGGCAAGGCGAATCATCCGACGGATGCTTGAAGGCTAGATGATAGGCATGCAAGGCCTGTCGTTTCAAGCGACTCGACACGGCCCGCGCCAGCGGCCGTTCCGGCTGCGGGACCCGCTCCAACCAGGTCGCGTCGTGCCCGTAGGTCGGATCCCCCACCACAGGGTGGCCCAGCAGCTCGCAGTGGACGCGGATCTGATGCGTGCGGCCGGTTTCGAGAACCAGCTCGACCACCGTGAAGTGTTCGAAGCGCCGGAGCACGCGCCAGTGAGTGCGCGCAAACCGTCCGTCTCGGCGGACCGCGATACGCCGACGATCCCGAGGATCCCGGCCCAGGGGCGCGTCGACCACGCCTTCCGGTCCGTCCGGTGAACCCCAGACGAGCGCGAGGTAGCGCCGCTTCACCTGACGTTCCCGGATCTGGCGGGACAGATTCAGATAGGCGTGCGCCGTCTTCGCCACGACGAGGAGCCCGCTCGTCTCACGATCGAGGCGATGCACGACTCCCGGTCTTTCGGGGGGACCAGGCGCCTCCCATCCCGGCCACTGCGCCAGGAGTGCCTGCACCAGAGTTGGCCGAGCGGGTCCCGCACCGGGGTGGACCTGGAGGCCGCTCGGCTTGTCGACCACCCCGAGCGCTTCGTCCTCGTAGACGATGGGCAGCGGGATGTCGAGCGGAGCCAGGGTCGGGCTCTCTGGCGCCGGGACGGAGACGAGGACGGTCTCCCCCGCCTCGACGCGGTGCCGGGCGGGTCGGACGATCCCGTCGACCCGGATGCGCTCTTCCCGGATCCATCGCTGGATCTGCGAGCGTGAGCGGTCCGGAAAGCGGCCGGACACGAACAGGTCGAGCCTCTCCCCCGCCTGCTCCGGATCGACCGAGAACGCGCGCTCTTCCATGGAAGACCTCAGCCCGAAAGCTGCGAAGGATCGCGCTCCGCCGCCGCGACGGTTTCGTCGACACTCCGCTCGGTCGCACCGCCGGGCTCACGGAGAAACCGAAGCGCCAGCAGCACCACACCCACGGAGATGCCCGAATCCGCGATGTTGAAGAACGGCCAGCGATGCCGTCCGATTCCGACGTCGATGAAATCGATGACCACGCCCAGCCACAGTCGATCGAGCAGGTTGCCGATGGCACCGCCCAGAATCAATCCGAAGGCGAGGAGCGTCCAGCGGTCCCGATACCGCCGGCTGTGGGCGAGCGCCAGGATGACGATGGACGAGAGCACGGAGACCCCGATGAAGAAGTAGCGATTGCCCTGGAAGAGCCCGAACGCCGCACCCGGATTCTGGATGTAGGTCCAGCGCAACAGCTCGCCGAGGACCGGCGTGCTGGGGCCTCCCAACGGCAACGATCGGAAGACGACCTGCTTGGTCAGGATGTCGAGACCCAGGATGAGAAGTGCGACGGCGTACACGTGCCAGAAGAGCACGCGGGGGGACGACGCGCCGTCCGTTTCCTCCGGAACGTCGGCCGGATCAAGCATCGGCGACGCCGTGCAACGACTCGATGAGCCCGACCACGAGCTTGGCGAGCTTGGGACGCGCCTGTTCCGCGATGGCGAGGATCCGTGCGATGTCCACCGGCTCGAGCGCATCGGGCAATCCCATGTCGGTGATCACGGAAACCGCGGCGACCCTCATGCCTCCGTGGATCGCGACGATGTTCTCCGGGATGAGGGACATCCCGACGACGTCGGCGCCGATCCAGCGCAGGAAGCGATACTCCGCGCGCGTTTCGAGGTTGGGGCCGGCGACGGCCACGAAGACCCCTTTCCGCAGGGGGATCTGCTCGCGCAGCGCGATCGATTCGAGACGCTCCACCATGTCGCGATCGTACGGCTCGGACATGTCGGGAAACCGCGGCCCCAGCGTGTCATCGTTGGGACCGATGAGCGGATTGTCGCCCATCAGATTGATGTGATCGGTGGTGACGAAGAGATCGCCCAGTCGGAAGGTCGGTGAAAGACCGCCGACGGCGTTGGTGATGAGGAGCCGTTGCGCTCCGAGCGCGCGGAGGACCCGGATCGGGAACGTCACCTCCTGCATCGAGTACCCCTCGTAGAAATGCACCCGTCCCTTCATCACGGCACAGGGTTCACCGGCGACGCGACCCAGCTCCAGCACTCCCGCATGGCTCTCCGCGGTCGACACCGGAAAGTGCGGAATCTCGCCGTACGGAACGCGCGCTTCCACCTCGAGCTCGTCGGAGAGCGAGCCCAGACCGGTTCCCAGGATGAGGCCGAACCGCGGCGTTCCCTGATAGGTCTTCCGGATATGGGCCACGGCGGCATCGATTTTCTGGTGCAGCGACTCGCTCACGAAACAACTCCTCTCGAGATCGTGAAGTACGGGACCGGGCCCCGGGCCGGGGGATCGGGTCGCACGTCCGGGACGAGAGCGCGGAGAGCGCTCGCATGGTCCCCCGGTCGTACGAAAGACGGTGGGCAAAGCCGAAGGCCGCATCCTGCGGACCCCGCGGAACGCAGGATGCGGTCGATCGAAGCGATGGAACTAGTAGCCTGCGCGACGAGTCGGGAACGCGCTCTTCTCACCGGCTGCGTCGGCCTGGAACTCGAAGAACCCCTCCCGGCGCTGACGCACGTCGAGGAACGGCTCGTCGTCGTCCTCCTCCTGCGTGGTCTCGGCCCGACGGGGAGCTCCGTTGGTCTCGGTCGGACGCTCGTGGGCCCGAGCAGGCTCGTCATCGTCGTAGCCGTCGCCTTCCGCATCGTCCATCTCGTCCGTCACCCGCGTCGGTCGCGTGTTCCGCGCCGCGAGGGCGCGAGCCTCCGCGATGCGCGAGCTGGACGACGCACGCCGCTCGGAATCGTCGTCGCGACTGCCGTTGGCGTCACGCGCGGAACGAATCGAGACGATCTCGGCCTGCCGCCGGGAGTACCCCGTCTCTTCGTTCCGCTCCGATCGCACCAAGAGATCGCGCGCCGAGACTTCCAGCGTCTCGATCTCGTCGAACTGCTGCTCGTGCTCCTGGAGCACTCCGAGCTGACTCTCGATCATGGTGCGGAAGCGACGGACGTACACTTCCTTCTTGTTGCGGAGGTTCTCGACCTCCTGCACCAGTCGCTGCAGACGCTCGCGAGAATCCTCGAGGATACGCTCGGCGCGCTTCTGCGCATCACCGATGATCCGCTCCGCCTCCCGGTCCGACGCTTCACGGGACTCGGCCGTGATTCGCTCCGCCGTCACCAGGGAGTTGCGCAGGCTCTTCTCCAGCTCGCGATACTCGTCGAGACGCTCCTCCTGATAGCTGAGCTTTTCAGCCATCATGGCGTTGTCTTGCACGACCTTCTCGTACTCCGAAGCAACGAGCTCCAAGAACATCCGGACCTCTTCGAGATCCACGCCCCGGAGCACTTTCTTGAACGTCTGCTTCCGGATGTCGAGCGGGGTCACCTTCATTGATCGCACCTCCGGCGTCGTCGGACGCGGCGGCGCTCCCTGCCCGGTCGACCTCCCGGATGGCTGTCCGGTCGCTCGACCTCTCGGGACGATGAACGTGGCCGGCCTCGGGTCCCCGACCGCGCACGTCCCAAGGCTGCCGAATATAGGTCCGGCAAGGTGCTGGGGCAATTGCGATTTCGTCCGATCGCGGGAAATTCCGAGAAGGCCGAGTGCGGCCGAGCGGAGGCTCGCCCCTCCCCTCCCTCCCGCGATGACCCGGGAGGCGTGTTCCTCGTTTTTTGGCAGATCCCGAGCCTGGGGCTATGCTGGTCCGCGTCCCCGGCCGAAACCCGGAAGAGGGACGAAGCCGCCGTGTCGCTGGACTCGGCGCCGCAGGCATACGGTCGTTCGGGCGGGTCGTGGAGGGGCAATGGCGGCACAGATCGGTTCGGAGATGCACGAGCGGGCGAGTCAGATCGGACTGACTTTTGCCGAGCACATCGCCTACTTGGAGCGCGCCTTTCCCGACGCGACCGGCGAGTTCAGCGCGCTCATGCAGGAGATCATGGTCGCGGGGAAGATCATCTCGGGGAAGGTTCGGCGGGCCGGCCTCGTCCTGGAGATGGGCCGCACCGGCCGCGTCAACGTGCAGGGCGAAGAGGTCCAATACCTCGACGAGTTCTCGAACGAGACCCTGGTCCGGATGACGACGCCGGGGGGCCAGCTCTGCATCCTCGCGTCCGAGGAGTCGGCGGAACCGATCGAGGTGCCTCCCCCCTATGCACACGGACGGTACGCGATGGCCTTCGATCCTCTGGACGGATCGAGCAACATCGAGGTCAACGTCGCGACCGGAACGATCTTCAGTGTGCACCGCCGCCGGAGCGTGGACGGGCCCGGAACATTGCAGGATCTGCTCCAACCCGGACGCGATCTGGTGGCCGCGGGCTATCTCATCTACGGATCCTCGACGATGCTCGTCTACGCCGCACGGCAATGCGGCGTCTTCGGCTTCACGCTCGATCCCTCGATCGGAGAGTTCCTCCTCTCGCATCCGAATCTCCGGATTCCCGAGAACGGCGGGATCTACAGCGTCAACGAAGGGCACACCGACGAGTGGGACGATCGCGACCGCGGCATCGTCCGGGCGTTCCGGAGCCGCGCAAACCCATCGGGCAGAGCGCTCAACGCGCGCTACGTGGGCTCGCTGGTGACGGACTTCCACCGCAATCTCCTGCAGGGCGGGATCTACCTCTATCCCGCGACGGCGAGCCATCCCGACGGCAAGCTGCGACTGCTGTACGAGGCGGCACCGCTGGGATTCCTCTGTGAGGCGGCCGGCGGATTGGCCACGACCGGTACGACCCGGATCGCGGAGGTCACGCCGGAGGTCCTACACCAACGGGTTCCGCTCTTCATCGGAAGTCGACGCGAGGTCGCATTCGTCGAGTCGGTCTACCAGAACGAATGGCCAGAATCGTCCACTTGAGACGTCAACGTCACCTCGAGTTGACAAGACGATTGCCGCGCCCCTCCCCGCACCGGTAGAATCGGAGTGCTTCTGAGCTCCGTTTCCGACGTTCGCGAAGATGCAGCTTCCGGCGAGCGGGCGTACCCCTGCGTCCCGTCCGTTGATGCCATTTGCGAGCGTCTGGCGGGAATCCTTTGGGACATCGTCCGTTCCGAGTTCTGCCCCCGCGACGCGCCAAACAGCTCGTCCGCGTCGTGGCATTCCTGTGCGTGCTCGCGGTGGCCGCCCTGGTCGGCCGGCGAACGCCGTCTCCCGGCCCGCCGGACTCCGGCGCCTTCGATCGCGTCGCGTTCGAACGGGCGGCCCACGCCCGGGCTGACGGGCTGTTTCGACCGGAGTGGTCCTGGTCCGTGGTCGCCGATCTGGGGACACCATCGGGGTCGTATCTGCGGATTCGACCGCAGGTGGGGCCGATCGAGGTGTTCGGATGCGATCTCGTAGTCAGGGCGGCTCGAGCCGATGAGGAAGACTCGAGAGACCCCGTTGGATCCCGGGCCGGCACGAACCCCACCCTCCATGGTGGTGCCAGCGCGGATGACGGGATCCCGCAGTGGTTTCTCTCCTCCGCTCCCGGAGCGGAGGAGATTCCGGCACCGACCGGGTCGAGCGGCGTCGAGGGGCCGCTCGCCTGGCGGTGCCGATCCGTTCCGACATTCGAAGACCGCGCCGCCCTGCTGACCCTGTCTGCGAGCACGACCGGCGCGGCGCAGCGCCTGTCATCAGCGGGACTGCAGGCCGTACGGTGGCAGGCACGGCGCGGACGGGACGGATGGGAGCTCTGGGCCACCGGTACGATCGATCCCGCGAGCAGCGCGCTCGGCAGCGCGTTCTCGACCGAGGCCGGCGGATCGATGCCGGTGCGCGTCCGCATCGACACCGAGACCGGTGCGTGGACGGAGGTACGCGACGATCGCCTCCTCGCGGAAGAAACCGGAGAGGCGCTGATCTTCGATCCCAATCCGGTCGTGATCAGCGGACGCACCAATCTCCGCGATGGAGACGATGTCGACGGTTACCGGAGCCGGGTCTCGCTCCCACGTCTGGACGGCAGCGGTCGGCTGCGCGGCACCTGGATCGAAACGCGCTCGGACCGTCCGCCGCTCGCGAACGAACCGAGCCTCGTCTTCGACTTCCCGAGCTACGATCCCCGCTTCGAAGAGGCGATGGCCTACTATCACTGCGATCGCGGCATCGCGACGGCGGAGGAACGCGGCTTCACCGGACTCTTCCGCACGCGGATCTACCCCCGCGTCCACGGGACGGCCGCCGACAACTCCTGGTACTCGCGCCCGACGCGCGAGATCGTGTTCGGAGACGGCGGGGTGGACGACGCGGAGGACGGCGACATCATCCTCCACGAACTGGGACACGCGATCCACGACGCGATCGTTCCCGGCTTCGGAGACGGAGACACCCGGGCGATCAGCGAAGGGTTCTCCGACTTCTGGGCGGCTTCGCTGACGGACGATCCGTGCGTCGGCAACTGGGACGCGACCAGCTATTCCCCGCCGTGTCTGCGCAGTACGGACCAGAACGCGGTCTATCCGGGATCGCTCACGGGAAGGCCGCATACGGACGGGCAGATCTGGAGCGGACTGCTGTGGGATCTGCACGAGAGCCTCGGCACCGAGGCCGCGGAACGGCTCGCCCTCGCCGCGTTCCTGGAGCAGGACCCAGACAGTCGCTGGCCGGAAGCGGCGGACGCGCTGCTGCGCGCGGCGGAAGCCTCGTCCGATCCCACGGACCGGACGCAGGTCCTCGACGCACTGGTGCGGCGCGGTCTGGTCGCGCGCGAGCTCACCGCGGAGCTGGCAACGAACGAGACCTGGACCCTCCGCTTCCTCAGCCCGGGCACGTTCATGGGACAGCCGGCCACGGGACTCGTCCTCGCGGGCGACGGCACCGTTCGCTTCGGCGAACCATCCACTCCTTTGCGATTCCCGGAGAGCGCTCCCGTGCTCGCGGCGGCAGGTCTGGGCGAGGCGGAAAACGCTCCGCTCGGCCTCGTCCTCGCGTGCACCGTGCGCCTCGATGCCGGTCTCGTCACCATCCACCAGACCTGGCGTGTACGCACCATGGAGCTGGTGACGGTTCGCATCGAATGGAACACGGTGAGCGGGGCGCTCTCCTGGACGTACGAACAGGCCGTCGACGGGGCCGGTGGGCTCGATCTGTTCGCCGGGGCGGCGACCGTGGGAGATGCGGTCACGGACATCGATTGGAACGAGCTCCCCGGAGACGGCATCGACGCGCTGGTGGCGTGCCGCGGGCCCGTGACCTCACCCGCGTCGCTGGTCGGTGCCCGGTTCTCGCTCTTCGCAGAATCGCCTCCGGTCTTTCGGGTCGCGCGCACCGGTCCCCCGCGACCCGCAGGAGAGGCACCGCTCCTGACCGCGTTCCCGAATCCGAGCCGCGGAAACACCCTGGTCCGGCTCTTCCTCGATCGTGACGCGAGCGTCGAGGTGTCCCTCTTCGATGCGCGGGGCCGGCGGGTACGGGAGCTGGCCTCTTCCGCGCCCCGGAGGGCGGGGCTCTCCGAATGGACCTGGGACGGACGCGACGAGCGGGGGCACGTTGTCCCGGCCGGCCGGTACTGGGCTCGCGCCCGCGTCGAAGGAAGGACCGCGCGGTTACCACTCCTGCTGGTCCGCTGACGGTCTCGGAACCATCAAGGACGGATGAGCCGGTACGGATGAGCCGGTACGGATGGGCCGGTACGGACTAGCGGGTACGGATGGGCCGGTACGGGTCAGGGGTACGGGTCAGGGGTACGGATCAGGGGGCGACGGGGAGACTCTGCCGCAGCGCGGAGGCCGGACCGCCCGCCCCTGGATCTCCACCCCGATCGATCACCGCGACGAACGGTTCCTGCGAATCCCGGCCGTCGATCACCAGAACGCCGGACGGCGTGAGCTCCCCGTAGAGGCTTTGGAAAATGCGATCGAGCCGACCGTAGATCCTCCCCCGCGAGGCCTCGAGCCGCCGGGCGAAGAACCGGCGTTCCGCCGCGAGCCGCGTCGGGAGAGCCGCATCCGCGATCTGCTCTCCGTCGGGGAGGTGGGAAGGCAGAGCACGCTCTTCCAGCAGCTCCGTCCAGAAGGCACGCACCGGCGTCTCGAACACCGATCCCAAGTCGAGAGACAGACCGATCGCGTCCGGCCGGGTCCGCCGCAGCAGATAGAGGGCGAGGTTGGCGCGCCGTTTGTCGTCCGCGAACGCCTCCCGCAGGCGGAAGAGCGGATGGTCGGGCTGTTCGAGCCGGCGAAACGCGGTGTTCTCTTCCCGCGAGAGGTCGAGCATCTCCCCCACCTCCTCCCAACGCAAATCCTCCGGTTCCTGGAGCCAGCTTTCGAGCCCGGCGCGCAGATCGGCGAGCAGACGGGACTCCGCCGCTCCGTCGCCGTACCAGAGGAGCGGAACCCGGTGTCCCTCGGGCCCCAAGGCGAGGGTGCGCGCACCGGGCGCGGCGGCGGGCGCCTCGGACCGGGCGGGATTCCCGGGCCGGCAGACGACCCGATCGCGGGCGTCGCGTCGCCACCCGTCGAGGATCGCCGTCGCACCCGCAGGGAGCGACTTCGGATCGAGAATCGTTCCTTCCGTGCGACAGGTCTCGATGAAGCGTCGACCCAGCACCCCGTCGGCGTTCTCCCAAGCGGAACGTCTAGCCCCGGGCACCTCGACGTAGACGAGTTGCCCCCACGCCGGCGCCGCGAACAGGCTTGCGAGCAACGGCAGGATCACCAGCAGTACGGTCAGCGGACGATCCCCGCGAGCAGGCCGTCGTCGAGGATCAGACGCATCGCGAGGAGATCGACGGTCGAGAGCTCCGAGATCGGAACGTCCAGATACGTCGCGCGGAACTCGGCCGGCGTGATCCATCGATGCGCGTTTCCTTCCGCGGTGTCGCGCGCCGTCCCGCGCGCCTGGCAAGCGTAGTACTGACCGAAGATGGGACCGGGGGCGGTCACCTCCACGGTCACGAGGGGTGAGAGTACCCGGACACCGCCGCCGAGGCGATCGGAGGCTTGCTCCCCGCGCTGCCCGAGCACCTCCTGCACATGCAGGCCGGTCTCTTCCGCGACCTCTCGCATCAGGCAATGGTGGATCGACTCCCCCCGGTGGACCCGACCGCCCGGGAGCTCCCAGAAGCCGTCATAGGGATCGCCGGGCTTGCGGCGACGCTGGAGCAGGAAACGGTCCCGTTCGGGAGCGAGGAGCAGGGCTTTCACGAACGGCACCGCGAGCGGCGACCCGCCGGCGGGGCGGGACGCGCCGGGGTCTCCTGGAGCATCGGACATCCTCAGAAGCTAGCGTAGTTCGGGATCGTCTGATACGCCCATTGCATGGTGGCGATCCGATCGGGCGGGAATCGGGTGATTCCGGTGACCCGCACCTTGGCGTAGTTGCCTTCGGGAGTCTTGACGGCGTAAACGACCTGGGGCACGACCGTCACGCTGGTCGACCATCCGGTGTCGTCGGTCGTCGCGACCGTCCAGTCGGCGTCCGTGAGCTCCTTGAACCGGACCACCCGGGCCGCCCAGGCCTCGTTCCGATTGGCCAGCTCGGACACGCTCTTGAGCATCAGATCCCCGCCCTGATCGAAGGGGTCGGCGGTTCCCAGGTAGAAATCCCGGCTGCCGATTCCGCTGGCATCCGCCGGATCGAGGACCCGCAAAGAGCCGGCCGAAAGATCGAACGCGGCCCGGAGCGGGCTCGTGAACTCCCCGAAGCCGGAAACCGGCCCCTCCGGCCGCGGGGACATGTCGACCTCCCGGGTCGGCCCGGAGAGCTCCGTCATCCCGTCGTAGATCCGGGCCGCGCGCACGTGCGCGTAGTAGCGACGCCCGGGGATCAATCCGGTGATCCGGAGCACGCGAGGCAGCACCGGCTGGGTCGTGGCCAAGTACGGCGTGAGCTCTTCCTCACTGAGACCGACCAGGCTGTGTTCGGCCACGTAAACCTCGTACCCCGCCCAGTTCTCGACATCCTCGTCGGGACTCTTTTCCCAGCTCAGATCGAGGAGATCTGTCGAGTTGATCTGGGACGGTTCCCCGGGCGCCACGGGCAGCACCAGCGGCAGGATCTTGCTGGCGCGGATGGTGTCCTGGAAGTCCGTGATCACGACGGTGATCGTGTCGATACCACGCGTCCGTGGAGAGCGCCACACGACCGACCGCTGTCCCCGACCGAACGGGAAGGATCCCCGGGAGGCGAACCATCGGTACTGCAGCTCGTCTCCGTCTTCGTCCACCGCGGTGATCGAGAGATTGAGGTCTTCCGCGGCGTGGGCCCGATCCTGGAGGAGGAAGAAACCCGCGACCGCCGGAGGCGTGTTCCGGATCACCAACGGGCGCGACTCGTTCTTGTGGCACCCACCGAGCAGGAGGACGAGGAGAAGCGCCGCGAGTAGGCCCCCGCGGAAGACGGGACCATGTCTCCTGGGTCCCTGGAGTAGCGGAACCGGTGCGACGGGTCCCGGAGATCGGGTGAGGCGGTCCGCGCATCCCTGGCGCGGGTGCCCCGGTCCGGATCGGAGGGTCTTCCGAACCGGCGCGGAGAGGTAACGGACGAGCATGCGGTCTCCTCGACCCCGGCGAGACGCGGGCGTGGTGACCCGCACGGCCAGTGTACACCGTTTCGAGGATGCGTCCAGGTGTCGGATCGAGGATTGCCGAGCGAAGGTTGGAAGGATCAGTCCACGCCGGCCAGCGGCAACTGCTCTCCTTGGAAGGACCGGACCTGACCGGCGACGCGCGACTCCGCCAGGAACAGGTTGAGCGCCCGCGCCTGGCCTTCGGGGACCCGGGTGGCGTGTCGCACGTGCGCCGGGATCGCGATCATCTGTCCCGCCGTCACGCTCACCACCTCCCGGTCCTCGAACTCGAAGACGATCGTACCTTCTTCGACGATCGTGATCTGCTCCTGGGGATGGAAATGGGACGGGAAGTCCGATCCGGCCTTGTAGGAACACCGGATCACGGTCATGCGATCGGTGGTGATGACCTTGTGCTCGAGCTCCTGTTGCGTGTCCCGAGCTTCCTGCATCTTCCACGAACCCAGAGTGTATCGACCCGGCAGGATCCGATTACCAATGCGCGCCACGAACTGCTCCCTCCCAGACCGATGCGGTCGCACCCGAGCGTTGGACTTGCGGAGGGACGGGATTGGCCCCATCCAATCAACAGATCGGCAGCGCCTTAGCGTTCTGTAGCGGAGATTGGCCGTTCCGTGACAAAACGCTAACGGAGAGCGAGGACCGAGCCCTTGACCCAGCTCACGATCGTGGGAACACCCGGCACGAACGAGTCGGGAGCGAACCCGACCCAGAAGGTGCCGAGCGCACACACCAGGACCACGGCGCCCACCAGGGCGGAGCGTCCGAGCACGAGCTCACGCATCGGTTTGCGCATGTAGAGGGCGACGAGGACGCGTAGGTAGTAGTAGACGGAGAGCGCGCTGTTGAGCACCGCGATCACGATCAGGCTGTTGAACCCGTGCTCGACCGCGGAACGGAAGATGTAGTACTTCCCGAAGAACCCGGCCGTCGGCGGGATCCCCGAAAGCGAGATCATGAAGACCGACATCGCGAGACCGAGGCCGGGGGTGCGCCAGCCCAGACCGGCGTAGTCGGAGATCTCGAGATGCTCCTTGCCCTTCTCCCCCCAGAGGATCACCACGCCGAAGGCGCCGATGTTCATCAGGGTGTAGGCCAGCAGGTAGTAGAGGACGCCGGCGAGCGCGTCCGGGTCGCCGGAGCCGGCATAGACGGTCAGCCCGATCATCAGATATCCGGCATGGGCGATCGATG
>JAGQHR010000149.1 GCA_020431745.1 Candidatus Eiseniibacteriota bacterium | reverse complement strand
ACGCTGCTGGGGAGCTCGCGCTTCCTGGTCGTCTATCTGGGGAGCCTGGTCGCCGGCAACCTCGTCGCCTATGTCCGGCACCGAGAGGATCCCCGCTATCGGGCGATCGGCGCATCCGGCGCGGTCAGCGGCGTACTGTTCGGGTTCGTCCTCTTCTTTCCCATGGCCAAGCTCTACCTCTTCCTACTGCCGATCGGGATCCCCGCCGTCCTCTACGCGGTCGGCTACGTGCTGGTCTCCATCTACGGAATGCGACGCCGAGTCGGGCACATCGGGCACGACGCGCACCTGGGCGGTGCGATCGCGGGGGTCGTGCTCACCATCCTCTTCGAGCCGGAGGTCGTCCGGCACTTCTTCGCGAACTTCTGATGCGGTTTCCCGTTGCCTGGATGCTCGCCGCGCTCGTGCTGCTGCCGGCGTGCGCGCGGGCCAACGTGCTCCTGCTCCGATCGCCCCACCCGGAAGTGCTCGCGCGCTTCTATGACGAGCGGCTCGGTCTGGAGGTGCTCGAACACGACGCGGCGTCGGCCCGGATCGTCCTCGCGGTAGGCGCGGACTGGTTGGTGATCGCTCCGGGCCGCGAACAACCCGCGTCGCCGCAGCTTCGGCTCCTGCTTCCGACGGACGATCTGGTGGGTGCGCGCACGCGTTTGGAGTCGGGCGGATTGCGCTACTCCGAGGCCGTCGACGCGGCCGGAGAGATCCGGGCGCTCTACTTCCGCGATCCGGACGGGAATCTCCTCGGCTTCGCCGCTCCGGGGACCACGCGGGACTGGCTGACGGAATGGAGTCTGCGGGGCAACGATCGGGTGCCGCCGAGCGGGAGGATCGAGCTCGCGATCTGGTCCGGCCTGCACGGGGTCGGGCTCGGCTTCGCGCTGCCGTATTCCCTGGGATCGGAATCTCCGTCCGTGATCGGCCTGACCATGATGGCGGCCGGCCCCCTCGCGGGGTTCGCCGGCTACCACTACGCAGGACACGCCCGACTCACGCGGGGGCAGGCGCGCCTGATCGAGACGTGCGGGGACTTCGCGCTCTGGCAAACGGTGGGATGGGGTGCGGTCGCCGACGCCGACGCGAAGGATGTCCTGCTGTGGAGCAGCCTCGCGACCGTGGGCGGCGCGGTCGTGGGCGCCCTGGTCGCCCACGACCGGACGGTCTCCGCCGGGCAGGCGGGTTTGGTCAGCTCCGCGGCATCCTGGGGTGCCTGGTACGGCCTGATCGGGCGGGAGATCGCCAAGGGGAGCGGCGACGTCGAGGGAGACGAGGTTCTCACCGCGATGCTCGTGACGTCCGCGGGCGGCGTCCTCGCCGGCGGCGTGGCGGCCGCACTCGGAGACATCGAGGAGTCGCGGCGGCGGTGGATCAACTTCGCAGGGATTCTCGGAACCGCCTGCGGCTTCGGCCTGGACCTGGTGCTCCAGGTGGACGATGCCGCGGTGTGGGCCATCCCCGGTGCAACCGGGTTGGGTTCGATGGCCTTCGCGACCTATCGGACGCACCGGACGCGCGGGATGGGCTGGGCTGGCGGGACGGAGACGTCTCCCGCGGTGCGGCTGGCGCCCGGCGGCATGCGGCTCGAGCTGCTGCGCCTGTCGCTTCCCTGAGACTACTCCGTCGATTCAGTCCACGGTGATCGCGACGCTGGCCCGTCCCGGATCGTGCCCCGTCCGAAACGTCCGGTGCAACTGAGGCGGGCGCAGACCCGCGCGGGCGAACGCCAGTCGCACGGTATCCTCGGCGGTCATCCAGTGGTTGTTGTCCTGATCGGCGCGCCGGTGATTCTCGCTCACGTGACCCAGCAGCACCTGCGCCTCCGGCCCCGGGAGGATTTCGAGGAGCGCCGCGGCGCATTGGTCGTTGGAAAGATGACCCCGATCGCTCTCCACCCACTCGAGATAGCTCCAGCTGGTGGCGAAGCGTCGATCGTGGAGCTTGCGACGCACGGTCGCGGCGTCGTAGTTCGCCTCCAAGAGGAGGGCGTCGACCCCCCGGAGCCCGGCCGCCAGAGTCTCCGGGACCGTTCCGAGGTCGGTCGCGACGGCCACGCTGCTTTTTCCGTGAGTGAACCGGTAGGCGACGGTGCGCCCCTCGGCAGCGTGCGAGGTGTCGAGCGCTCGGACTTCCAGGTCGCCCACTTCGTCGGGGATCGGACGGGTCTCACGCACCCGGCGCCAGGCGATGCGGCGTCCTCGCTTGCGGATCGCGCTCTCCGTCGTGGGATCGAGGAAGAGGGGGATCCCATGCCGCGCGTGGAGCGTTCCCGCGGTGCGGTAGTGGTCGGCGTGCGCATGAGTGATGAAGATCCCGGCGAGGGCGTGCGGCGCGAGTCCCTGGTGGACGAGCCGTTCCTCGATGACGCGCGCCGAGAGTCCCGCGTCCACCAGCACCGCGGTCCGATCCGTGCGCACGAGCACGGCGTTTCCCGAGCTTCCGCTCGCCAGGGCACAGATCGAAAGAGGGATGAGGGCCTCCCAGGATTTCCGACGAGGGATACCCGACCGGAAGTGCATGATGAAGTGAGCCACGATCGGCAGGGCATACGGTAGCATGGGACGCGCGGGGTTTCCGCGGAATCTGTTCGCCGCCCAAGGGAGGAGCCATCGCCATGGATCCAAGGAGCCGGGAAACACCGCACGCACCGGGCGCACCCTCCTTCATCCCGCTGACCTTCGCGCGACTCGACGAGGAGGAGATGCTGCGTCGGGCGCGGGCCTTTCGACTGGAGATGGAGGGCCGCCGCTCCGTGCGTCACTTCGCGTCCGATCCGGTGCCGCGCGCGCTGCTCGAGGAAGCGATTCTCACCGCGTCGACGGCGCCCTCCGGGGCGCATCGCCAGCCCTGGCGGTTCGTGGCGGTGAGCGATCCCGCGATCAAGCGGCGGATTCGGACCGCGGCGGAAGAGGAGGAGCATCGGTCCTATGAGGGTGGACGGATGTCCGCGGAGTGGTTGGAAGCGCTCGCGCCGCTCGGCACCGGCTGGGAGAAGCCCTATCTGGAAACCGTGCCGTGGATCGTGGTCCTCTTCGAGGAGGTGCACGGCCGGAACCCCGACGGTACCGTGCGCAAGAACTACTACGTCAAGGAGAGCGTCGGGATCGCCGCCGGCCTGTTCGTGACGGCGATCCATCGCATGGGATTGGCTACGCTCACCCACACACCGAGCCCGATGCGCTTTCTCGGGGAGATCCTGGAACGCCCCGAGCACGAGCGACCCTTCGTGCTTTTCCCGATCGGCTACCCTGCTCCCGGCGCCGAAGTGCCGAACCTGCGTCGCAAATCGCTCGCGGAGGTCGCCCTCTGGCGCGAGGCTCCGGCGCCCACTTCCGCTGGAGCTCCGGGTGGAGCTCCGGATGCAGCTCCGGAAAGCAGAGTAGACCCCCATGCGTGAACCTCGGATTGAGATGCCACCCCTCGAGCCGTCCGACCTCGAGCCGCGCCCGCTGGTGGACGCCGAGACGATTCCCGCGGATTGGTACGTCGACGCTCGCTTTCACGATCTCGATCGCGTCGCCGTGCTGGCTCGCTCGTGGCAGCTCGTGGGACACGCCTCGCAGATCCCGGAGCCGGGGGATCTGCTCTGCCTCACCGTCGCCGGCGAGCCGATTCTCGCAGTGCGGGGAGAGGACGGTCGCGTGCGCGGGTTCTTCAACGTCTGCCGGCACCGCGGAGGGCCGCTCGCGCTGCAGGACGGGAAGGTGAGCGCGCTCCGCTGCCACTACCACGGCTGGACCTACGCCCTGGACGGACGCTTGCGCGGCGTGCCGGAGATGGCCGAGGTGCAGAGCTTCCGGCGCGAGGACTTCGGGCTCGTCCCGTTGACGCTCGTCGAGTGGGAAGGTCTGCTCTTCGTTTGCCTGGACGATGCCGAGAGCAACCCCGCCGATCTCTGGGGAGACATCCCCGGCCGGATCGCCCCGCAGTCGTTGGCGCGGTCGTCCTTCGTGCGGCGCGTCCGCTACGAGATCGGGTGCAACTGGAAGGTGTACGTCGACAACTTCCTCGAGGGCTACCACCTGCCGATCGTGCACCCGGAGCTCTGCAAGCTCCTCGACTACCGCCGCTACGTGACGGAGCTGGGGACGGCGCACTCCCTGCAGTTCAGTCCGTTCCTCGATGCGGGAGCCGGCAGTCCCTACCGAGCCGGGGATGACGGAGCGGATGGACGCGCGTTCTACTACTTCCTCTGGCCAAACACGATGCTCAACATCCTGCCGGGTCGCCTACAGATCAATCGCGTCTTGCCCCTCGCGTCCGATCGGACGGAGGTGCATTTCGACTATCTCTACGAGGACACCGGCTCCCCGAAGGCCGAGGCGCGGATCGCCGCGGACATCGACTACAGCGACCGGGTGCAGCAGGAGGATGTGGAGATCTGCGAGCTGGTGCAGCGCGGTCTCTCGTCCCGGGCCTATCAGCGGGGCCGGTTCTCCGCCAAACGCGAGTCGGGCGTGCACCACTTCCAGAACCTGCTGCGGGCGGCCTACGCGCGCGCGGTGGACGCCGAAACGAAGAGAGCCGACATCGGTTAGATGCCGGCTCTCTCGTAGAACGAAAATCTCGCGAGGCGGGTCGGATCAGATCAACGATAGAGCGACTTGACCTTGCCCCAGGTGGACTCGACGGTCGGCACCACGATTTCACGGTTGCCGAACATGGCCTTCTCGATCGAAGAGGAGACCGGGATCTCCGTGCAGAGGGGCAGCGTGTTCTCGTAGCCGTCCTGGAGAATCTCACAGACCGTGTAGGTTCCCGGCGGAATGAAGAACTTGCAAACCACTCCGTCCTCGTCCGTGAAGTCGCACTCCTCGTGACCGTCCGGGAAGGTGAAGCAGATCTCCCAGCCCTGGGCCAGGTTCTCGTCCGGATCGAGGACGCCGTTGCCGTTCGTATCGATGAACTTGAACGCACAGATACCCGTGGTGGCGGTGCCGAGAACGAGGAACCCCTCGGATCCCGCGGCCTCGAGACCGTGCTCGGTCGAGTGGTACTCGGCAGTGTAGTGATACACACCGTCCACCGAACCTGCCGGAGGCGTCCAGTCCAAGGACCAGTTCGTGCGATCCGGGATCTCCATGTAGTAGACGACCGCACCACTTGGATCGGTGATCGTCACCCGCAGGAAGTCCGGGGTCGAGCCCTGCGGATCGGCCCAGCACGCTGCGGACATCAGCCCACCGGGCATGTCGATGTGCCCGGGCAAGGTCGGAGTCAATTCCCAGTTCATGGTGGCACCGAAGGCACCGGTTGCACTGAGAAGCATCAGCGAAGCAGCAGAGGCAATTAGCTTACGGGTCATTGAAGCGTCTCCGATTCTCGATCGGTTCCTTGATGCTCCCCTCCGCGCAACCACCGGTACTCGAGTGCATCCGGGACTCGAGTCCATATGGAAACACGAGAGAGGCAACTCAGAGGGCGCAGGGGGACGGCCTGACCCAACGCGCCGAATAGTACGGGGAATTGCGACCATAGGGAAGTGGAATTTCATTTTGGCGCAGGATTTCTCTATGTGGCGCCATGGCGGTTTGTCGGCGGCAATCCAACGGTATAGAGGAATTCCCGATCCCGGCGGAGCGGGATCCCCCGGGCGAGCCCGATGCGGGCCCGTGCTATGCTGCGCCGGACCACCCAAGGACCGGGAGGCTAACCCCTTGGCATCGAACCCGACCGGGGCCAATCGGCTCATCGACGAGACCTCGCCCTACCTTCTCCAGCACGCGCACAACCCGGTGGACTGGTATCCCTGGGGAGAGCCTGCGTTCGAGAAGGCGCGTGCGGAAGACAAGCCGATCTTTCTATCCGTCGGGTACGCCGCGTGCCACTGGTGCCACGTCATGGAGCACGAGTCGTTCGAGGACCCCGAAATCGCGGCGCTCATGAACGAGCACTTCGTGAACGTCAAAGTGGATCGGGAAGAGCGTCCGGACGTGGATGACATCTACATGGCCGCGGTGCAGATGATCACCGGTCAGGGCGGGTGGCCCATGAGCGTATTCCTGACGCCGGATCTGCGGCCGTTCTACGCCGGGACCTATTTCCCGCCCGACGACCGGTACGGGCGCCCGGGATTCCCCAAGATCCTCCAGGCCATGGCGCACGCCTACCGCGAGCGCCGCGATGAGGTGGATGCCGGTGCGACCCAGCTCGTGGCCGGATTGGCCCGGCTCACGGAGACCCCCGACGCGTCGGGGGAGCCCGACCGTGACCTGCTCCGGGCTGCCGCGGAGGAACTGGCCGGATCGTTCGACGCGGTGAACGGTGGGTTCGGGGCGGCGCCGAAGTTTCCGCACGCGACCGGTCTCCAGCTGCTGTTGCGGGTGGCGGGTGGAGAGGATCGCCGACCAGTCGAGATGGTGACTCGGAGCCTGGATCGGATGGCTGCGGGCGGGATCTACGATCACCTCGGCGGCGGGTTCCATCGCTACTCCGTCGATGCCCGATGGCTGGTGCCGCACTTCGAGAAGATGCTCTACGACCAGGCGCTGCTGGTCCTGGCCTACGTCGAGGGATGGCAGGTCACCGGTAATCCCGAGTACGCGCGCGTCGTGGCCGAAACGATCGGCTACGTGCTGCGCGATCTCCGCGATCCCGCCGGCGGATTCTATTCCAGCGAGGACGCCGACAGCGAAGGAGTGGAAGGTAAGTTCTACGTCTGGACGCTCGACGAGATCCGCGCGCTTCTCGACGAGGACGAGGCCGCGCTCTTCCTCCGGGCCTACGACGTGGACGAAGTGCCGAACTTCGAGGAGGGCACGATCCTGCAACGCCGTCTCACGGCCGAGCAGCTGATCGCCGGTGGATATGTCGCCACGCGAGCCACGGAGATCGAGGCGATACTGGCCCGCGCGCGCGCGAAGCTGTTCGCGGCCCGGTCCCGCCGGGTCCGCCCGGGTCGCGACGAGAAGATCCTCACCGCGTGGAACGGGTTCATGATCAGCGCGCTGGCGCGGGCCGGGCGTGCGCTGGACGATGCCGACTATCGCGAGGCGGCGACGCGGGCGGCGGAGTTCGTGTGGACGCGGGTACGCGTGGACGGGATCCTCCATCGTGTCCACAAGGATGGACGGACCCGCATTCCCGGGTATCTGGAAGACTATGCCGCCATGACGCTGGCGTTCGTCGACCTCTACGAGGCGACCTTCGATCTCTCCTGGTTGGAACGGG
>JAGQHR010000148.1 GCA_020431745.1 Candidatus Eiseniibacteriota bacterium | reverse complement strand
CGGTTCTCCGGAGGATCCTCCCGTCCGCGCCGCAAGGAAGCCCTGCTCACCTCGAGGTCGAGGCATCGAATCCGGATCGGGTATGCGGGGGCCTGTTGCTAGACGGAGCGGGTGTCTTCTTCGGCATGGTCGTGGATTGCGGTGTGGAAGGGGACGTCGGCTCGGGCACTCGGGATGCCGTTTCGCTTCCGCGCGATGATCTGGTCCGCGGTCTGTCCCGTGGGAAAATCCTGCAGATCGCCTCTCGGCTCGAGGAGGAGGCACGCACCAGCGGGGGGTTCCTCGGCGTACAAGCGGAGCAGATGTCACTGGCGACGGCCGACGCCGGAAGCATCGAGTTTCCGGAGGCTCCGGTGGGAATCGTCCGAGTCCTGGCCGACAGTCCCGCAGACTTGGCGGGGATTCTGCCCGGTGACCGGATCCTGGCTCTGAATGGACGACCGGTGACCACGGTCGATGACGTGAGCGAATGGATCGGCCGTACTCACCCCGGGGATGCGGTGGTACTGTCGTTGCTGCGAAACGGCGAGTCCGTCGCGGTCGAGGCTCGAATCGCCGACCGGAGCATGTTGACCTGGCTGGAGCGTCGCGCGACGAGACGTGCCATGGCCCGCAAGCAGATCCAGCGACAGATCGACGTCCTCCAAGAGGACCTCGATCGCCTTCGTCCTGCGAGCGGTCCCTGACCCCGAGGAGGTCGGCCGCTCATCCCATTCCGCTTCGGTCCTCCTCCCACACGCGGCGTTTTGACGTCGTTCCGAGCGCGTGCTACCGTCCCCTCATGCACCGAGTCGCAGCTGCGTGGCACCATCCTCGGGGAAGCTCCAAAGCGTGGTTGCCGACGGCTTTCATCCTCGCCGTCTCTGCCTCGTTCATTGTCTTCACCCCGGGGTGCGGCGATGCGATGCTCTGGGCGATCGGCAACACCGAACGGATCGGTCTGGCCACCAACTTCGATCTGGCCGACACGCGGGTCGGTCTGACGGTCGGAATCCTCCAACGTCCCGTGCAGATGGTTCGTCCGGAGAATCGGTTCGGGGTCGAGCCCATCCCCCTCGATCTCTTTCCGTCCAATCGAAACTGGAAAGGGCTCGTCGTCCTCGGTGATCTCTCGACCAAGAGCTCACTGGATCCGACGATCGCGCACCTGATCTCCAAGGAGGAGCGGACGGAGATGGCCTCCCGGCCGGTGGACTACCGGCTCATCGAGAACGCCTGGGCGCGAGGGCAGGCCGTGCTGCTCCTCCATGTTCGCTCTGCCGAAGATCTCACCAGTTTCCTGCGGGACCGCGGAGAAACGATGGTGGAGCGATTCGATGTCACCCTGCAAGAGGCCATCGGTCCGCTGCTGCGGGCCGCCGGGGAAGACGACGACATGGAGAGGTACGTCGCGGACAACTACGGGTTCGACATCGCGATTCCGCGAGGTTATTCCACCGGTGAGGATCGCGAAGGACGGGTCGTGCGCATCTATCGGTCCGTCGAGGGAGAGCCGGCCCGGTTCGTCCTTGTCCACTGGATGCCGTCGGACGAGGCCCCCGACACCCCCGAGGCCTGGCTGGATGTGCGGGACCGGCTGGGTGCGATCTACTACGACGGGGACTACGTGCTGAAGGAGAGATCGAACGCGACACTCGGAACCTTCCAGGGAGAATCGGCCGTCTGCTTGAGCGGGGTTTGGCAGAATGACAAGTATGTGATCGGGGGGCCGTTTCGGTCCTTCGGATTCTGCCGGGGCGACCGCTGCTTCCTGATCGATGTCAGCGTCTTCAACCCGCCCGGCGCCAAGCTCCCGTATCTCAGGGAGGTCCTGGCCATCGCCCGGACCTTTCAGGTGGTGAATCCTACGTGATCGAACTACAGGTGAACCTGGGGCCGCGATCGTATCCGGTGCGAATCGGTCCCTGGCGCGACTGGGAGCTCCGGACGCTGTTCGAGGGGACACAGCTCGGTCGATGGGCGATCGTCGCGGACGGCGGAGTTTGGGAGCTCTGGGGGCGTGACTTGCTTTCCGGCCTCGGATCCGCCGGAGTCGAGGCCTCGGTTCTCTGCCTGGAGGCGGGGGAGCGGTCAAAATCGCATGAGACCGTGTTCCGTGTCTACGATCACCTCTTGGCCGAGAAGGTGCGGCGTGATGGTGTTCTCGCGGTGTTCGGAGGAGGCGTGCTGGGTGACGTCGCCGGGTTCGCGGCGGCCACCTACCAGCGTGGCATTCGGTACGTGCAGATCCCCACGACTCTCTTGTCGATGGTCGATAGCTCCGTAGGGGGCAAGACGGGAGTGAACTATGGGTCGCATAAGAACATGGTCGGTGCGTTCCATCAGCCGAGCGCCGTGCTGATTTCGCCCGAGTGGCTGATCAGCCTCCCGGAGCGGGAGTTTCGTTCCGGACTGGCCGAGGTGATCAAGTGCGGGATCATCCAGGATGTTCGACTGATCGAGGCGCTCGAGGATGTCGAGCCGGCGCGTTTGGTCCGGTCCGAGCGGCTCGAAGAGGTCATCGCGAGGGGGCTGGGGGTCAAGGCAAGGATCGTGGAGCAGGACGAAACCGACCTCGGGATCCGCAAGCATCTCAACTTCGGCCACACGGTGGGGCACGCGATCGAGGCCTTGACGGGATTCGAGCGATTCCTCCACGGCGAGGCTGTGGCGATCGGGATCTTGGCCGCGCTGCGACTGTCCCAGGAGGTGGTCGGTCTCTCCCGGGATCATCTGGATCGGATCGAGGCGTTGCTCAACCGGTTCGGTCTCCCGACCCGAGTGACCGGGATCACCGTGGAGCAGATCATCGGAGCTCTCGAGATGGACAAGAAGGCTAGCAACCGCGGCCAGGTGTGGGTGTTGACACCCGGATTGGGCCGGGCTACCGTCACCGACCAAGTTCCAGCCGATCGCGTGCGTGACGCGGTCGCCTATGTGGTGAACGCATGAAACGGGTCCTCGTCATCCACGGACCGAACCTCGACCAGCTCGGGGTTCGGGAACCCGAGACCTATGGATCGGAGACGCTGGAGGATCTCGACGAAGCGGTCCGAAAGGCGGGCGCCGGGTTCGGTTTGGACGTCGAATCGTTCCAATCCAACCACGAGGGAGCCATCATCGACCGCCTGCATGGGGCTGGACCGTCGGGGATCCTGGGCATCCTTCTGAATCCGGGGGGGTTGGCTCATACGAGCGTCTGCCTTCGCGATGCGATCGCCTCGACGCGCATTCCCGTGATCGAAGTTCATCTGAGCAATACGCTCTCGAGAGAAGAATTCCGCAGGAGACACCTGACGGCCCCGGCGTGCCGCGGGATGATCATCGGTTTGGGCAGGGTCAGCTACATCGCTGGGCTTCTTGCTCTTAACGAGCTCATCGCGGACAAGGACTGAGGTCCTCCGGAAGCGAATCCGTGGGGACTCTAGGTGAGAACTGGAGAAACGATCCATGCAGGTCGATGACATCAGGAGGCTCGTCAAGATCTTCCAGGAGAGCGACATCGATGAGTTGGAGGTCTCCTGGGGAGAGGGGCGCACGATCCGGATGACCCGTCGGCTGGGGCATCAGAACGGTGATTTCACCAGCCACGGGACCCCATCGAGCTTCGTAGCGCCGGCGATGCCCGTAGCCCCGCTCGTGCCGGAGTCGAGTCCGGCCGCAGCGACGGAACAGATCAACCCGGCGGAAGCGGGTCTCGTCGAGATCCGGTCACCGATGGTTGGCACGTTTTACCGAGCGCCGAGTCCGGGCGCGCCGAACTACGTCGAGATCGGTTCTCGGGTCGAGAAGGGTCAGGTCGTCTGCATCGTCGAAGCGATGAAGCTGATGAACGAGATCGAAGCGGAAGTCTCCGGCGTCCTGGTCAAAGGCGCGGTGGAGAACGGAAGCCCGGTCGAGTTCAATCAGACCCTGTTCTTGGTTCGCCCGGATTGATCTTCGAGGAGTATGGCGGCCTTTCCCCGGCGTTCGCGAGGAGCAGGAGAACGCCCGCGTGGACTTCCGCCAATTGCTCGAGAAGATGATGGAGGCCGGCGCCTCCGACCTCCACCTCAAGGTTGGGACTCGTCCGAATCTCCGCGTCGACGGTGCGCTTTTTCCAACGGATGACTCACCGCCGACCGCGAAAGATCTCGATGCCGTTCTCGATCAGGTCCTGAATCCGCGACAGAAGGAGGACTTCCTCCAGAATCGCGAAATCGACTTCGCGTTCGGTGTTCCGGGCCTCGCGCGGTTCCGCGCGAACTTCTTCTACCAGCGCGGCACCGTGGCGATGGCCGTGCGCCACGTTCCTCTGGGAGTTCCGGCCATCGAGGACCTCAACCTCCCGACCATCGTGGAGCAGCTGGCGCTCCGTCCCCGTGGTCTCATCCTCGTGACCGGTACCGTGGGAAGTGGAAAGTCCACGACGCTCGCCGCGATGATCGACGCCGTCAATCGGACCGTGGCCAGAAACGTGATCACGGTCGAGGATCCGATCGAGTTCCTGCATCGCGATGACAAGTGCGTAATCAGTCAGCGCGAAGTGGGCTTGGATACCGAGACCTACAAGGGGGCGCTCAAGTACATTCTCCGGCAAGACCCGGATGTCATTCTCCTGGGCGAGATCCGGGACGCGGAGACCATGTCCATCGCGCTGATGGCGGCCGACACCGGGCACCTGGTCCTTTCGACGCTCCACACGATCGATGCGCCGCAAACGGTCAACCGTATCCTCTCCTTCTACCCTCCCCATCAGCACGCCGAAATCCGGTTCCTGCTGGCGACGACTTTGCAAGCCGTGATCTCCCAACGGCTCATCCCCCGGGCCGAAGGACGGGGACGTGTTCCGGCCGTCGAGGTCATGTTGACCACGTCGACGATCCAGGACTATCTGCTGTCTCCCGAGAAGACCCTCATGATAAAGTCGGCCATCCAGGAGGGGGCGAAGCAGTACGGGATGCAGACATTCGACCAGTCGCTCATGTCGCTGTTCCGAAGGGGCTTCATCACGTACGAGGCGGCGCTCCAGAATTCGTCGAACCCGTCCGAGCTCGAGCTGCGCATCAGAGGAATCCATTCCTCGAGCGACACGAGCTGGGATGCGTTCGAAGGGCCCGACAAGGAGACGCAGGAGGAAGCGGAAGCGGTGTCCAACGAGCCCAAGGACGGGCCGAAGGGGATCGTCCGGTACTAGCTCGGCGCGACTCCGGTCCCTGGGTTCCAGTGGTGTCGAGTTCGTCCCCGCGTAGTTCGGATGTTCCAAAAAGTCTTGATCGCCAATCGCGGTGAGATCGCCGTACGTGTGATCCGGGCCTGTCGCGAGCTCGACCTCGCGACCGTCGCGGTCTATTCCGAGGCGGACCGGGAATCCTTGCACGTACGCCTCGCCGACGAGTCCGTCTGCATCGGACCGCCCAGCAGCCAGGAGAGCTATCTCGCGATCCCGCGCGTCCTCAGCGCGGCCGAGATCACCGGGGCGGATGCCATCCACCCCGGATACGGGTTCCTCTCCGAGAACCACCAGTTCGCCGACGCCTGTGAGTCGTCCGGGATCGTCTTCCTCGGCCCCCCCGCGGAAGCCATCCGGGTCATGGGGGACAAGAGCGAGGCCAAGGCCGCCATGAAGCGGGCGGGTGTCCCCGTCATTCCGGGCAGCGAGGGCGTGCTCGAGTCGGCGGCGGCGGCACTCGAGCTGGCCGACACCATCGGGTACCCGGTGATCCTGAAGGCACGCGACGGCGGAGGGGGCAAGGGGATGCGGATGGTTTCGCGTCCCGAGGACCTCACGCGCCAGTACGATCTGGCGCAAGCG
This sequence comes from Candidatus Eiseniibacteriota bacterium, assembly GCA_020431745.1. GTDB lineage: Bacteria > Eisenbacteria > RBG-16-71-46 > CAIMUX01 > CAIMUX01 > JAGQHR01. The sequence goes on along the minus strand of JAGQHR010000148.1, from coordinate 1,454 downwards.
GAGGCGCAGGCCGCCTTCGCGAGTGGGGCACTCTATCTCGAGAAGTACCTCGAGCACCCGCGCCACGTCGAGCTCCAGATCGCAGCCGATGCGCACGGGAACGTGATTCACTTCCACGAACGGGACTGCTCGATCCAGCGCCGCCATCAGAAGCTCCTCGAAGAGGCCCCCTGTGTCGCGCTCGAGCGCGCGGTGCGTGATCAGATGGGTGATGTCGCGTGTCGCGGCGCCCTCGGCATCGGATATCGCGGCGTCGGCACGATGGAGTTTCTCTACCAGGACGGCTCGTTCTACTTCATGGAGATGAACACCCGGCTGCAGGTAGAGCATCCGGTCACCGAAATGATCACCGGTCACGACCTCGTGAAGCTGCAGATTCGCATCGGTGCCGGGGAACCGCTCGGGATCTCACAACAGGACATCCAGGTCACCGGTCATTCGATCGAATGCCGGATCAATGCCGAGTCTCCCTACCAGCAGTTCCGTCCGTGCCCCGGCAAGGTCACACGCTTCCACCAGCCGGGGGACCCGGTGTTCGGATCGACACCCACGTCTACGCCGGGTATTCGATCCCGCCCTACTACGATTCGATGATCGCGAAGCTCGTCACCCACGGGAAGGACCGGAGCGAGGCGATTGCCCGAATGGCTCGTGCCCTGGGCGAGATGGAGATCGACGGCATCGATACGACCATCCCTTACCATCGGGAGATTCTGAGCCACCCTGAGTTCCTGGCGGGGAGGATCGATACTCGGTTCGTCGAACGGAACAAGTCCGGCAACGGCAAAGCAGCCGGACACGATCAGGCCGAGACCCGATGAGGATCGACCTCTTCGTCACGCCTCAGGAGATCCCGCTCTTCTACACCAAGGGTCGGCGTGTGGTGGTCGTCGACATCCTGCGCGCCTGCACCTCTCTTTGCTTCGCGCTCCAATCGGGCGTCGAGCAGGTCATTCCGGTCGATTCGGTGGAGGGGGCCAAGCAGCTCCAGGCGACCCTCGACCGCGCCACCGCGTTGCTCGCGGGCGAGCAGGACGGCGCGCAGGTCGCAGGCTTCGATCTCGGAAACTCGCCCGGTGAGTTCCAGAGCGCCGAGCTGGCCGGCAAGACCGTGCTCTATGCGCTCCTGAGCGGCCCCCCGTTGCTCACTCGCTCGATGGAAGCCGTCGAGAAAGTGCTGCTGTCCTTCGTCAACATGGCGCCCATGGTGCGCTACCTCACGGAGAAGGGAGACAGCGAGCTCACCGTGATCTGTGGGGGGTACGACGGTCGGTTCGCGATGGAAGATGTCGTGGCCGCGGGAATGCTCATCGATCTCATGGGAAAGGGCGAGTCCGAGCTTCTGAACGACGGCGCCCGGGCTGCCTGGATCCTCTACCTGGCGCACCGCCGGGATCTTTCGGCGATGATTCGCGAGTCGGCCGCGGGGCGTGCGCTGCTCGAGCAGGGTCTGG
>JAGQHR010000147.1 GCA_020431745.1 Candidatus Eiseniibacteriota bacterium | reverse complement strand
GAGGACGATCTCCGCGACGCCGACGGCTTCCCGACTCACGACTCGATCCGCGTCCGTCACTTCGACGTCGAGGGCGGACCCGAGACCGACCCACTGCCAGAACGTCTGGTCGAGCGTCCAGGAGTCTTCTTTGGTGTCGACGTCGCGTGCGAACGGCCGACCGATCACCGCGGCCGCGGTCTCGTAGATCGGCTTCGCGCCCGGGAGCACGCACGGAAACTGCACGCGCAGGAGCTGGTTCGTGCCCCGCCAGTCGCGGATCTCCGTCCGCACGTCCAGGCGCGCGCCCTCGGCGGCGAGCTCGTAGGTGACGTGCCGGCGGAAGAGCGGGGAGTCGGCCGCGATCTCGAGACGCGGCGCCGGTCCGTCTCCCGCGAAGATCACCGTGGCCGGCCCGCACGGGTTGTCAGTCACCGATCCGGTGGGGGCGAGGTGCCAGGGACCTTCCGCGTGCCCGGGGAGCTGGTCGTACTCCGCCAGAACGGTGAGGTCGTTGCCGGGTCCCGTGAGGATCTCTCGTCCGGCGCGCTTGTCGTACAGACTGGTGAGAACGCCTCCGCGTTCCAGATCGACGACCGCCCGCAGCGCGTCGTTCTCCAGCGTGCGTGAGGCCGAGCGCTGCGTGTCCGCGTCCGATTCATCAGGGGAGCGCGGAGTCGGCGAAGCGGATTCGACCGGATCCACCATCGTGAGGGACAGCCCACCGAGAGGTTCGTCGAACCGCCGATCCGTGCGGCTGTGGGCGACCCCGTTCCAGGCGATCAGACCCTCTCCGGATTCGGACCGGATGCGCAGGAAGTCCAACGAGCGCGCGCGCACGTCCCGGGCGAGCCCCGCGGCGTCCCGGTATCCGGCGAGGATGTCGAGATAGACCTGGTCCGACATCGATCCGGTGACCCCGTCGTGGTGCGCGTTGAACTGGAGCTGCCGCCAGGCTCGATCGAGGGATTTCCACGGGTACTCCGCCCCGCGCACGGTGGCGAGCGTGGCGAGAATCTCGGCGTCGCGCAGCAACGTCTCGCATTCGCGATTGGCGATCTTGAGATCCGCGAAGGACACCCCGCATCCGGTGTAGATGGGGTTCATGTCCCGGGTGACGACCGGAACGTGCAGCTCTCGATGATGGATCTCCTCCTGGACCTCCACGAAGAAGTCACGGGGCGTACTGATCGTCGCGCGCGGACAGAGGTGCGTCTCGTTCCAGAGGCGTACGACCTCGCCGAGGTTGTCGAGCGGACGGACGAAATCCTGATGCATGGGCAGGAGAACGTGATGGGTGAGGGCCGGCCGCTTGAGATCCTCGAACATCCGCGCCACGGCTTGCTCGATAACGCCGGGATCCTCCGGTGCATGGTTGCCGCCGCTCGCCAAGGGACCGTACGCGTAGCCGTAGTGTCCGGTCATGTAGTGGGTGAGGACGAGGTTCCCGTCGGGGGACATCCAAAGGAACTCGCTGGGGAAGTTGACCTGATCGCGGGGTGCGCCCCACTGATGGAAGGGGCCGCGCGCGAACGCGCCTGCGTCATGTCCCGAGGCTCGCATGATCGACGGAAAGCTGGGGTCGTGTCCGAAGACGTCGCACTGCCAGAAGATCCGACCGCCGCCGGAGAGGACCTCCTTCTGGAAGAGCGTGCCGTAGATCGCGTTTCGGATCGTCGCTTCCGCCGAGACCAGGGTGCTCGACAGCTCGTTGTAGGTGCCGCCGACGAGAGAGGCGCGATCGTCCGCCACGCGGGCGGCGAGCTCGGCCCGCCGTTCGGGGTGTCGCTCGAGGAAGGTCTTGAGGTACGGGATCTGGTGCAGCGCGATCCGATAGTCGGGATCGTCCTCGCACATGCGCAGATAGTCCGAGACCAGATCCAGACCCGGTCCGTTCTGCGCGCTCAATCGGAATCCGGTTTCGGTGTAGTGCGCCTGGGTGTTCCACCAGACCGGGTCGTAGTGGAACCCGGGGTTGAAGTGCAGAACCCAGTGACGGTCGACACCGGGAACCGAGATCACCCGCTCGACCGCGGAGTCGCCCGCCCCCCATCCGAGAATCCAGCGCACGCTGTCCGCGATCTCACCCTCGATCGGAACCCAGAGATCGCCCTCGGTCTGTCCCGCTTCGAGGCGCCCGTCGACCAGGTTCGTGTGATCGGAGGTCCACAGACGATACGGAAGCGGGGCGTCGGCGCTCGCACGCGTGAGATGGACGAGCCGTGCGGGCCGTCCCGGGCCGTCCGCGGAGTCGACCGGGGACGGTGGTGGCCGGCGCACGACGTCGGTGGCGTGCAACGCGAGCGCGTCGAATCCGCTGGAGGCAGCGGGCGCTGCGCTCGGATCCAGGGAGAGCGTGGATGCGGCCATCCCGGCGAAGAGAAGGATCGCGAGAACCCTGTGCAGGCCGCCACGGAAGCGGGTTCCGGCTTCGCCTGCGATCCCGGTCGCGCGTCGTGTCGTATCGGTCCGTTCTGGTTGCACCATTCCCGTTTCATCCCGGGCTCTTGCCGACCCGTGCCGTGCGACCCGCCAGGACAATAGACGTCCGGCAGATCCCGGGAAAGATCTGCCGACCGGAAACGAGCCCGCGCGGAGGCGGACACGGCAGCAGAGCGGGAAGGTCTCAGGAAGCGCCCGCCGGAGTCCGATCACTCAGCGGGCTCGCGCGGGGCGAGTCTCGATGAACCCTGCCCATCGTGGCGGGCAGCCAGCTACTGAGGAGGGCAGGACATGTCCGAGAAAGATGGTACGACCACGCTTCTCTTGTGCGCCCTGGTCGGCAACTTCGGTGCGCACCGCTTCTACGTGGGAAAGACGGGCTCCGGAGTCGCCATGCTGCTGACCCTGGGTGGACTCGGCGTGTGGAGCCTGTTGGATCTGATCCAGATCGTGCGCGGCCAGTTCACGGATGCCACCGGGAACGCGATCCGCCTCTCGAAGCAGGACCCGCCGCGCGACCGTCAAGCCGCCTGAGGGCCGAAGCGAACGAGGCGCCGCCGGGCGCCTCGTCTCGCCAGTGCTATTTCAAGAGGACGACCCGTTTCGTCGTGGCCTTCGATCCTTCGCTGAGGCGGACGAAGTAGGTCCCCATCCCGACCGGGTTGCCCTTGCCGTCCCGTCCGTCCCAGACCACGAACCGCTCTTCGACGATTCCGCCGGGCGAACGATAGAGCTCCCGCACGCGGGCTCCGCTGACGTCGTAGATCGTGAGGGCCAGCGCTCCCGTTCCCGCCGGAGCGAAGTGGACCGCGGCCTCGCCCTTGAACGGGTTGGGTGCAATTCGCAGCATGAGCCGCCCGGGGACGGCCAGGTCCGGCGCGTCCGCCGCAGTGCCGACTTCCACCTGGACGATGTTCGACGGATCGCTCTCCCGCACCACGTAGAGCGCGCTCACCGCGTAGTCGTGCGTGCCCTGAGGCACCGCCGTGTCCACGAACGAGACCACGGTCGAGGAGTCGGTCACTTCCGCGATCGGCGCCCCGAAAGGCTCGCCATCCGCCGCCCGATAGACGCGGTAGAGCGTGAGAGCGTTGGCCGAGTGGATCGGAGCCGGGCGATCCCACTGGAGGAGGACCGAATCATAGTGTGCCTCCGCGATCAGATTCTGCGGGGGCGTGAACCAGATGTTCTCGTCGATGAAGACGTGGCTCGAAGTGTCGCTCTCGCCGGCGGTGTAGAGCGCGCTCACGCTGTACTGGAGACTGTCCAGAGGGCAACCGCCGTCGATGTAGAGGACGACCTCCGACGTGTCCGCGACCTCGTCGAGAGGCGCCCCGAAGGGTTGGTCCCACGTCGATCGATAGATTCGGTACGACTGGATGGGGTTGGCGGGGTGGACCATCGAGGGACGCGCGAACTGCAGGTGCACGCTGTCCGCGACGACGGTGGCCGAGAGGGCGACCGGCGGCGTGTTCCAGATCTCCTCCAGCACGACCTCGTGGTTCGATGTGTCGCTCTCCGCCGAAGTGGCATAGAGCGCGGTCACCGTGTACTTGAGGCTCCCGTAGGGGACTCCCGTGTCCGCGTAGGACGCGATCGCCGCCGGATCGGTCACCTCGGCGAGCGGAAGACCCGGGAACGTATCGGCGAGCGCCGCGCGATAGACACGGTAGAGCAGGAGGTCGTTGTCCGGATGAATCGGACCGGGACGAGCCCACGAGAGATGGACGGTGTCCGCCACCACCTGCGAGGTGAGGTTCGTGGCCGGGTGCGTCCAGACCGATTCGAGGATCTCCTCCACATTGGAGGCCACGCTCTCCGTGTTGGCATAGAGCGCCGTCACGACATACTGCAAGCTGTCGAAGGGAACCGCGAGATCGACGAACGCGGTGTCGGCGATCTCCCCGACCGGAGTGTCTCCGAACGCTTCTCCCAGCTTCGCGCGGTAGATCCGATAGGTCAGGACCGGATTGTCCGGATGCACGATGCTCGGTGAGCTCCACTGCAGCGAGATCGAGTCGGAAGCGACCGATGCCACCAGGTTCTGCGGGGGATTCCGCGGATAGACCGAGGCGTCGGCGTGATTCGAGGTGTCGCTCTCCGCGGCGGCGAACACCACCTGGATCGCATAGGTATAGTCGCCGACCGGCAGCCCCGGATCGGTGTACATCGGCGGGTTGGCCCCGTTGACGGTTCCGATCGGGTTCGGCGGGAACGCCTGTCCCTGCGGGGCCCGGAAGACGCGGTAGACCAGCGGGGGATTGCTCGGGTGCAGCGGATCGGGAACATCCCAGGAGAGCTGCACCGTATCGACCAGGACTGCGGCGGCCAGATTGCGCGCCGGTCCGGACCAGATCGTCTGGTCCACCGTCGCGTGATTGCTGGTATCGCTCTCCGCGGTCGCATAGAGGGCCGTCACCGCGTAGACGTGATCGGCCAGCGGCACCGCGAGGTCGACGTACGAGAACGACGTGTCCGCGACCTCGGCCAGCGGTGTCCCCGGGAAGGCCTGCCCCGGCGGAGCGCGGAAGATCCGGTAGAGCGTCGGCGGTTGATCCGGGTGCGTCGGCGCCGGTAGCGACCATTGCAGGAGAACCGAGTCCGCCGCCACCTGCGCGGTCAGGTTCTGGGGCGGACTGATCCAGAGGCTCTGCGCAACCGGGACCTCGTTGGACGGAGCGCTCTCCGCGTTTGCGTAGACGCCCGTCACCCGGTACTTCCAGTCGTCGAACGGCACACCCGTATCGTCGAACGAGACGACCGTCGCGGTGTCGGAGAACTCGCCGATCGGCGTCGCCCCGAAGGCGTCTTCCTGGAGCGCGCGATACACGCGGTAGCTCACCAGCGGGTTCTCGGTGTCGATCGGATCCGGACGATCCCAACTCAATTGCACGACATCGCCATCTACGGAGGCCACGAGATTCGCCGGCGGCGTCCGCAAGTAGATCGTCGCTCCGGTGTGTCCGGACGTGTCGCTCTCCACCGAGGGATAGAGCGCGGTGATGGCGTAGTCGTAGTCACCGGCCGGAACCATGAGATCGAGGTGTTCCAGCGGATCGGTCGCGCTCGGAATCTCCGCGAGCGGATCGACGGGGAACGCATCGCCCGCGGGAGCGCGGAAGAGGCGATAGACCGTGGGCAGGTGCCCGGGATGGAGCGGCTCCGGGGCGGACCAGGCCAGCGTCACCGAGTCGACGGCCACGCTGGCGACCAGGTCGCGCGGCGGGGTCGTCCATGTGCTCTCCAGGACCTGAACCTCGTTCGACGAGTCGCTTTCCGCCGGGGCGTAGACCGTCGTGACGACGTACCGATGATTCGCGAACGGCACGCCCGCGTCCGCGAAGCTGGCCGCGGCGACCGTGTCGGGGATGTCCGCCAGAGGCGCTCCGAACAGCTGGCCGACCTCCGCGCGGTACACGCGGAAGGAGAGCGGCGGAGCATCCGGATGGAGAGGCGTGGGATGGTCCCAGGTCAGGGTCACCGTATCGGCCGCGACGGTGCGTGCGAGGTTCCGCGGCTCGGTCAGCCACACCGTCTCGGAGACCTGCGCTTCGTTCGACGAATCGCTCTCCGCGGCCGCGTAGAGCGCGGTCACGACGTACCGCCGATCCGCGAAGGGAACGTCCGGATCGACGTAGGAGATGACCTGCGAAGTGTCCGTGACCTCCGCAAGGGGGGCGCCGAAGGGGAGCCCGGAGGAGGCGCCGTAGACGCGATAGAGCATCAGCGCGTTGTCCGGATGTACGGGGGCCGGTCGTCCCCAACTGAGCGAGATCGAGTCGCTGAGCACCGCCGCGGTCAGGCTCTGGGGCGGATTCATCCAGTCCGTCTCCAGCACCTGGGCCTCGTTCGACGGGGGCGATTCCGAGGTGATGTAGACGGCGGTCACACGATAGTGCAGATCCGCGAAGGGAACGCTCGGGTCGACGTACGAAACCACCGCGGTCGTGTCGACGATCTCCGCGATCGGGGTCTCCGGGAACGGATCGCCCAACGGCGCGCGGTAGATCCGGAACGAGATCAGCGGATTGTCGCGGTCCACGGTTTGCGGCCGTCCCCAGCCGAGCGTGACGTCGCCGTCGCCGGGCAGGGCGGTCAGGTTCTCCGGGGGATCGATCGGATAGATGATCGCGGGAGCGTCGCCGGAAAGTCCGCTCTCGCCCGAGACGTAGACCGCACTCACGGCGTAGTGGTAGGACTCCGGTGCAACCTCGAGATCCAGGTAGCTCACCACCTCGGAGGTATCCGAGAACTCCACGAGCGGAGTCGGTGGGAACGCATCCTCGGAGAGCGCACGATACACGCGGTAGGCGAGGAGCGCGTTGTCCGGATGCAGAGGTTGCGGCCGGTCCCACGCCAGGCTCACGGTGTCCACGAAGACGGTCGCGACCAGGTTGGTGGGCGCGCTTTCCCAGGTCTCGGTCGGAACCACCACGTGATTGGAGGTGTCGCTCTCGGCGCCGGCGTAAAGAGCCGTCACCGCGTACTCGAGGCTGTCGAAGGGAACTCCGGCGTCGAGGTAGCCGATGACCGCGGAGGTGTCGCTGATCTCCGCCAGCGCGGTGTCCGGAAACGCCTGTCCCGCCGGCGCGCGATAGAGCCGGTAGAGCAGGACGGGATTCTCCGGGACCACGGCCGCCGGACGTTCCCAGCTCAGTCCGATGGTGTCGCCGGCCGCACTGTAGGCGAGGTTGGCGGGCGGATCGTACGGATAGATCGTGGCCGTCGCCTCTGCGGAGAGCTCGGACTCGTTCCAGACGTACTCCGCGATCACGGCATACCGATAGGTCCCCTCCGGGAGCGGATCGTCCACGAA
>JAGQHR010000146.1 GCA_020431745.1 Candidatus Eiseniibacteriota bacterium | reverse complement strand
TGACCGTGTCGTTGAAGGTCAGGAGCGGCAGGTTCCCGGGCGGAGGAGGAGGGAGCTCGACCCGAAAGACCTCGTTCACCAGCGACTCCGTCATGCGGCGGCGCGCGTTGTCCTGGGCGACGACGAGGCTTCCCAGTTTCCGCAGCTTCTCGTTTCCGCCCGTGTGATCGCCGTGGCAGTGGGTGTTCACGACGTAGCGGATGGGCTGGTCGGTGACTTCCTTGACGGCCGCCTGAATCTTCTCGGAGAGCTCCGCATACTGGTCGTCGATCAGCAGCGCTCCGTCCGGACCGATGCAGAGCCCGATGTTGCCGCCCTCACCGGCGAGGCGGTAGATCCCCGGAGCCACCCGGGTCGTCGCGATCTGGACGGCCGAGAAATCCTGTGCGGAGGCCGCCCCCGTGAGGATCGAGAGGGCCACGACGGCTGTCCCCAACGAGCTTCGCAACGTCATCGAACTCCCTCCCGCTCAGGTTTCCGACCAAAGATGGGCAGCGTACCAACGGTCGCGGGGATCCGACAAGTTTCGTGATGTCCGGGACCACGAAACGCCACCGCTCGGGCATCCGGTGCATCCAATGCCTCTGACCGGATCCAGCCCGTCGTCCCGCCTGCCGGACGGGGGCGCGGACCAAGGCGACCATGATGAGCGATCCAAAGGTGAGCGGAGCGGAGGAACCGAGTGAGGAACACCATGCACGAGGAGCTGCAGCACTTCATCCAGTTGGGAGGAACGGCCGCGCCGCCCGACGGAGCTCTCGACGGCGACAGAGGCTTGCCGGAGGTTGCCGACGGCCGGTTGCTGGACGCGTACTCCGACGCGGTCGCCACGGCAGCCGAGCGGGTCAGTCCGGCGGTCGTGCACATCGCGGTCGAGCGTCGGGCGATGCGGGGGAAGAAGCCGGCGCGGGTTCCGGGAGGCACGGGCTCCGGATTCCTCATCACGCAGGATGGCCTGATCCTCACGAACAGCCATGTGGTCGAAGGCGCGAGCCGCATCTGGGTCTCCCTCATCGACGGCACCCGCAGCGAAGCTGTTCTGATCGGGGACGATCCCGACACCGATCTCGCAGTGATCCGCATTCCCGATCTCGGCCACCCCGTCGTCGACCTCGGAGACTCCTCCGCTTTGCGCGTCGGTCAGGTCGCCATCGCGATCGGGAACCCGTTCGGATTCCAATACAGCGTCACGGCGGGAGTGGTGTCCGCGCTCGGACGGTCGTTGCGTTCGCGGTCCGGACGCCTCATCGACGATGTCCTGCAGACCGACGCCGCCCTCAACCCCGGCAACTCCGGAGGCCCCTTGGTCGATTCCCGGGGCGTCGTCATCGGCGTGAACACCGCGATGATCCGCCCCGCTCAGGGAATCTGCTTCGCCATCGCGGTCAACACCGCGTCGTTCGTGGCAACCCAGCTCATCACGCGGGGACGGATCCGGCGGGGCTACCTCGGATTCGCCGGCCAGACCGTGACGATCCCGCGCCGTTTCGTGCGCGTCTTCGGGCTGGGCCTCGGGACCGGGATCCTCATTTCTTCGGTCGAGCGCGGAAGCCCGGCCGCGGAAGCGGGAATGCTGACCGGCGATCTCCTCGTCCGGTTCGGCGGCGATCCGGTGGCCGGAGTGGACGATCTGCACCGGCACCTCACCGAGGATCGGATCGGGGTGCCCACCAGCCTCTCGGTCATCCGTCGCACCAGAGTATTGGAGCTCGCGGTGACTCCCATCGAGCGCGAGGCTTCGGGTGCGGTCGTCGGATCGACGCGTTAGTCGGATGCCGCATTGGGCATGACGCGGCGCCTGCCGAAGCGCCGCGTTTCCCGGAGGACGTTGCTTTTTCCGTGCCCCGCGCCTTCCCGGCGCCTTCGAACCGCCGCAGCCCCGGCTACCGACCCGCCGCGGCGAAAAAATTTGTGAACCCTTCGGCCTCGAAACCCGTCTGAGGTCTGGGAGGCCGGTCGGGTGGCCCCTGCCAGATGAGTTCGAACGCGCGCACCGACGAACCTGCGGGTTCAGCCCGCCCGAGCGCGCGCCAAGCGGGGGTATTGCCATGTTGCTTCACACCTTCGTCGTGTCTGTCCCGGAACGCCGTACCGATCCGCGACGGCGGATCCGCGCGGCCGGAGCGGTTGCAGGCGCGCTGGTCGCAACGCTCATGACCACCGGTGCCCACGCGGTCGAGCCCCACTTCCAGCCCACGTTGGACATCCACCGAACGACCGGAACGATCCAGATCGACGGATCACTGGATGATCCCGGCTGGCGAGACGCGGCGGTCGCCGACGGCTTCGTCGAAGTCAGTCCCGGGGACCAGACCGAGCCGCCGGTTTCGTCCCGGGCCCTCGTGACCTACGACGACGTCAATCTCTACGTCGCGCTGATCGCCGACGACGACCCGAGCACGGTCCGGGTGTCCCTCCGCGAGCGGGACAACATCTGGACCGACGACTACTTCGGCATCATGCTCGACACCTACGGAAGTTTGCAGTGGGGCTACGAGATCTTCGTCAATCCGTGGGGCATCCAAGGGGATCTGCGGGTCCTGAGCGACGGCAACGAGGATTCCGGATTCGATCTGATCTGGCAGTCGCAGGGCAAGATCACCGATCACGGATACCAGGTGGAGCTGGCGATTCCGTTCTCCAGCCTCCGCTTCGAAGACCGTCCGGAGCAGCGTTGGCGCCTCAACTTCTGGCGCGATCATCAGCGCGATGTCCGCCGGCGCTACTCCTGGGCCGCGCAGAACCGAGACGATCCCTGCTGGATGTGCCAATGGGGCTATCTCACCGGGGTTCGCGACATCTCGCCGAGCAGCAACCTCGAGCTCATCGCGAGCGCGATCGGATACCAAGCGGGCTCGCTGCTGGACGCGGGTGATCCGGCGATGCGCTTCGAGAACGACAAGCTGGACGGCTCGGCCGGGCTCAGCGCCCGGTACGGAATCACCTCCAGCATTTCCGCCGAAGCGACGCTCAATCCGGACTTCAGTCAGATCGAATCGGACGCGGCGCAGATCGACGTCAACCGCACCTTCGCGCTCTTCTACGACGAGCGTCGCCCGTTCTTCCAGGAAGGGAGCGATCTCTACAACACCTGGATCGACGCGATCTATACGCGTTCGATCAACAATCCTTCGGTCGCAGGCAAGCTGACCGGACAGCTGGGCCGCACCAGCATGTTGTACCTGGTGGGTCGGGACGACGATTCGCCGTTGCTCGTGCCCCTCTCCGAACGCAGCATCCTCGTCCCGCTGGGGTTCAGCGTCAGCAACATTGCGCGGGTCCGGCAGAGCTTCGGACAGGATTCCTACATCGGAGCGCTTGCCACCGATCGACGAATCAACTCCGGCGGCGCCGGCACCGTGCTGAGCGCGGACGCCAACATCCGCTTGTCCCGCAACTACCACGTCGAGATGCAGTACGCAGCGAGCCACACGGAGGAGCCGGACGAACCGTCGCTCATCCCCGAGGACGAGAGCGACCTCGACGAGGACGGGGTGCCCGATCTCTTCGACGGCAAGCACACCGTGGCGCTCGACGGTGAGAACTTCTGGGGACATGGTCTTTACGCCAGCCTCGAGCGGGGTGGGCGCAACTGGAACTCGGATTTCGACTATTGGGAGTTCGACCCCGCCTTCCGCACCGACAACGGGTTCACGACGCAGAACGACTACAAGCAGCTCACCTGGTGGAACGGGCTCTCCTTCAACCCCAACCGAGGGCTCCTCCTGTCCTGGGATGTGAGCGCCTCGGTCGGCCGGATCTTCGACTACGACGATCACTTCGAAGACGAGTGGATCCGCCCGAACCTCAGCTTCCAGTTTCCCCACCAGACATCGGTCTACGGCGAGTACCTCATCAGCTCCGAGCGTTTCGGGACCGATCGCGAGGTCATCCATGGGATCCGCGTCTTCTCGACCGGGGCCGACACCCGATTCGGAGAACGGGCCAGCGTGGGATTTGACGTCAGCACGGGCAAGGGGATCTATCGCGATCCTTCGGCTCCGGAGCTGGCGAATCAGCTCAACGTGTCGGCCAACGCGTCCTTGAAGCCGACGCAACGGTTGCGGATCGAGCCCAGCTGGAGCTACTCCCGGATGAAGAGCCGGGCCGACGAGAGCACGCTCTTTGCCGGCTACATCCTCCGGACCCGGTCGACCTACAACTTCACGCGGGAGTGGTCCTGCCGACTGATCCTGCAGTACAACGACTTTTCCGAGCGCTTCGACGTGGAGCCGCTCGTCACTTATCGGCTCAATCCGTTCACGATGTTCTTCCTGGGCGCGACCAGCCACTACCGGCACTTCGATGGAGAGCCGGTGGATGAGGGAATCGACGCCCAATGGCGGCAGTCCGAACGCCAGGTGTTCGCGAAGCTCCAATACCTGTTCCGGATCTGAACCCGCGCGAAGGGCTCCCAGCGGTTCGAGCCGTTCCGGGGCGTCGAGTCCACGGCCGAATTCTCTTTTCGAAAGGGGAAGGTTGTGGAAACCTAGGCTCCATGGTGGAACGGGATCCTTTGGCCTCGGAGCGTGCTTCCAACACGAAGCGACGCATCCTCGAGCTGCTCAAGTCTTCGGGTGAGGCGACCGCGCCGATGCTCGCGGCGTCTCTCGAGATTTCGGATGTGGCTGTGCGGCAGCACCTTCAGGACCTCAAATCCAAGGGGCTCGTCGAGGAACAGGTCGACGGGGCGTGCGACTCCGATCCTGACGGAGCTCGATCCCGCGGCCGTCCGCCGACCCGGTGGCGCACCACTGCGCTCACGACCGGCCTGTTTCCGGATCGCCATGGCGATCTGGCGGTTTCGCTGCTCGACGCCATGCGCCGGTCTCTCGGCGAGGAGGCCGTGAAGCGGATGCTGGAAGCGCGTGCGGAGCGGCAGCGGGAAACCTATCACACCCTTTTGGGGCGGGAGCGCTCACTGCACGCCCGCCTCCGGACGCTCGCGCGGCAGCGGACCGAAGAGGGGTATCTCGCGGAGGTGCGAGCGGAAGCCGACGGCACCTTCCTCCTCATCGAGCACCACTGTCCGATCTGCACCGCCGCCACCGTCTGTCAGGGTCTGTGCCATCAAGAGCTGGCGGTGTTCCGCTCCGTGCTGGGCCCGGCCGAGGTGGAACGGGAGTCGCACCTGCTTTCCGGCGGCGATCGCTGCGTCTATCGCGTGCGGCCGGCGGAATCCGCACCCAAGAAGTGACGCCGGCCCCTGGTGGGGAACCGGCGTCGACTTGATCGCGAAACGCGCGGGATCGCTCAGCCCTTCTTCCGCGCCTCCACGTCGATCTGAATCTCGACGTCGTCACCCAGCAGCGTGCCGGTGTCGAGCGTCTTGTTCCACGAGATGCCCCAGTCGTTGCGGTTGATCTTGGTCGAGGCGGAGAACCCGGCGATCTCGCCGCCCATCGCCGCCTGCGATCCCAGGAACTCGACATCGAGCGTCACCGGCTTGTCCACGCCCCGCATGTTGAGCACGCCCTCGATCTTGAGGCCCGAGTCGGACTTCACGAACTTGGTGCTCTTGAACGTGAGGTCGGGGTAGTTCTCGGCGTCGAAGAAATCGCCGCTCTTGAGGTGGCCGTCGCGCTTTTCGTTGCGGGTATCGATGCTCGAGACGGGAATCGTCACGCTCGCCGAGCCCGCCGTCGGGTTGCTCGGATCGAATTCGATCTCACCGGAGACTTGCTGGAACGTTCCGGTCACCTTGGTCAGGAGGTGGCGCACCTTGAAGGTTACGGTGGTGTGCGCGCCATCGATCTCCCAGGTGGCGGCTTGTGCAAGAACAGGCACGGTCAAAAGGCTCGAGACGACCAGGCCCAGGAATACCTTCTTCATGTTCACGATCTCCTCTGTTCAGGTACGGCGGGACGGTTCCGCCCCGCACGGGTCATCGATCCATCCACTCGTTCCGTGCTCCGTGTCCAGCGACATTTGGAGCTGGTTCAACAACTCGCTCAAGAGGCGCCGATCTTGCGTGCCCAGGGGGCCCAAGGCATCTCCGGCGGCGGCCTCGACCGCACCGGAAAGGCGTCGCAGCAGATTCGTGCCCGCTTCCGTCAGGCTCACCCAGACGACTCGCCGATCTTCGTCGCACCGTTGACGGCGCAGGAGCCCGCGCGCCTCCAGACGATCGACGAGCCGGGTCACGTTCGGGGCGTGGCTCGGAACACGACGGGCCGCCTCGGTCGTCTCCAACCTCGCGTGCGGGACCCGCGAGAGGATCCGCAGCAGGTGGTACTGCGAAAGGCTGAGCTCGTCCTCGGTCAGGGCGGCGGATACCTTGCGACTGATCAGGTCCGCCACACGGACCATCGACTCGAAAAGGAGCGAGTCCGGGATTCCCGGGGAGCCGTCCGCCGTGCTTCGTCCCGAATCCGTCCTCACCGATGGCTTCTCCTGCCGCGCGTACCCCGACGTCCAGCTAACGATGCCTCGACAATAATTGTCGCAACATGCTTTTTCTAGTGAAAAGTTGTTTTGACAAATATTCCTCGGGCGGGGATTGGTTCCCGACGAAGCGTTCCCGCAGGGTCTATACTCCGCGCCCATGAGCCATCGGGAAGGCGGGGAGTGGACCGGGATCGGGAAGGCCGCGTTGCTGTTGGCCGCCAGCGGGCTCCTCTCTCGGATCCTCGGCTACGGCCGGGAGATCATCCTCGCGTACTTCGCCGGCGTCGGGTGGCAGACCGATGCCTACTTCGCTGCCTTCGTTCTCCCGGACTGGCTGAACTACCTGTTGGCGGGGAGCGCCCTCTCGATCGGCTTCCTGCCCTTCTACACCCGGGCCCTCAACCGCGGGGGAGAGGCTGCCGCGGCCCGTCTGCTCGGCACGATCCTGGGAAATCTGGGGCTTCTGGTCGTCGTTCTGACCGGGGTGATGTGGTGGCAGGCCGATCGGCTGGTGCGCCTGCAGTTTCCCCAGTTCAGCCCGGAGGCCCACGGGCTCACGGTCGAGATCGTCCGGATCCTCCTTCCTGCCCAGATCGCGTTCGTGCTCGGCGGCGTGCTCAAGGCGACGCTCTTCGCACGGGGCCGGTTCGGAGCGGCCGCGCTGGCACCCCTCATCTACAACCTCGCGACGATTCTGGGCGGCGTACTGCTGTACCCACGCCTCGGTGTGAAGGGGTTCGCGTGGGGTGTGCTCGCGGGCGCGTTCCTCGGCCCGTTCCTGGCACCGTTTCTCGATGCCCGCCGGGACGGTCCGATCCGGCTGCTGCTCGCGCCCCGGAATCGGGATTTCCTGAGATACTTGGCAGTCGC
>JAGQHR010000145.1 GCA_020431745.1 Candidatus Eiseniibacteriota bacterium | reverse complement strand
AACCGCGCACCTGGATCAAGCGACTCTCGCTGATCGCCCTCGCGATGGTCATCATCCAGGGAATCATGGGCGGTCTGCGGGTGACCGGACGGTTCACGACTTCGACCTCGCCCACGGACACCGCCCCCAACCTGACCCTGGCGCTCGTGCATGGCGTCTTCGGTCAGGTCTTCTTCGCCACCATGGTCGCGCTCGCGGTCTTCTGTTCCCCGGCGTGGCGCGAACCGGCCCGGGCGGTCGGCAGTGCCGATGCACGGAAGGAGCAGAACCTGAGCGCGCTCCTGGTCCTGGGTCTCGTCGTCCAACTGGTGCTGGGCGCCTTCGTGCGGCACACCTCGGCCGGGCTGCATCTGCATTTGACGATGGCGGGGCTCGTCATCGTGCTCGCGTTGGTGGTGGGGATGCGGGCGGCCCATCTGCACGAACAGGTTCCGCGGGTGCGGCAGCTCGGCCGTTGGCTCGTCAACCTCATCGGAGTTCAGCTGCTGCTGGGGATCGCCGCGCTGCTCGCGCTCGTCTACGACCAGGATGCCGTTCGGCCACCCGCGTACGAAGTGACGCTCGTGACCGCGCATCAGGTGACGGGAGCATTGCTGCTCGCGACCTCGGTCATGCTCGCGCTCTGGACGAGGCGGCTCCTCGCCCGCGCCGACGCTACTTGATGCGGTGTCCGGCCGGATCCAACGTGTTGTTGAAGAGCCACGCCACGACCTCGCCGATCCGGATTTCGTCGGCCAGATAGGCGGCCCGGGTCAGCCGCTCCGAGGACCACTTCGAGCCCCGCGCATAGGTCGAGCCCCGCATGCGTCGGAACTGGTCGATCCACCACGTCATGTGCTGCGGCCGCAGGTCGACCCATCCCTTGCCGGCGAAGCGATCGATGGCCGCGGCGTCCAGGGCCAGGAGGTTCCGCTTCGGGTTGTAGGCCGGGATCTTGACGACCGGACCGCGCCAGATGCGGCGGCCGTCCGGCCAGAGGATCGGGATGCCGATCGAGGTGACCACCTCGCGCAGCGGGTCCTGCTGCAAGCGCGCGAAGAACCGTTGGGAGATTTCCTCCGCGCTCGGGCCCGCTTCGTCGGCCGCGCCGAGGATTCGATCGAGCGACCGGTACTCCACTGCGAAGAGATGGGCCTCGTAGAGGAACTTCGCGAGCTGCGGCGGTCCCAACTGACCGAGCGCCACCGAAGGCACCCCCTTCTCCGCTTCCAGCTTGTGCAGCTCCTCGATCGCCACGTGACGGATCATGCCGGCCTTGTAGGTCGGATCCATGACCGCGGAGTCCACGGCCGAGATCACGTCGTGTCCGGTGTTGCTGCCGCGGAGCTCGAGGATCACGTCGTGGGCGATCTCCTCGGGAGTGATGAACTCCATCTGTCCGGTGTAGGTGATCGCTTCGAACTCCCCGCGTGTGAACATGCCGTTCTCGCCGGTGTTGACGGCCGGCAGCTGCAGCGTGCGGGGGTGGCCCTCCTCGTCCAGCAGCGGCTCGAACCGATCCACTTGCGGTGTGGTGTCGAGCTCCGAGCCCAGGGGCTCCTCCTGCGATCGATAGAGCACGTAGGGTTGGGCCTTTTCGACGACGATCCGTCCGTCCTTCCGCCGGTATTGCGGTCCCCGAAGCACGAGATAGTCAATGTCGCGATATCCGATCATGGCCGCCGGCTTGACTTCCTTGACGATCGGTCCGCCGGCGGTGCGCGCCATCAGAAAGAGCAGACCCGTCTGGGCGAACGCGATCGCGGTCTTCGTCATGAGGGTCGGACTGGGACGGTCTTCGCCGTGGGTGTAGGGAATGTTGAGACCCATCCCGCCGGTTCCGGTCGTGCCCACTTTGACGTAGGTGCGGGTGCCGATCTCCGTCATCACGCGGTGGAGCAGGCGGGTATGGAGGATGAGCTCGGGAACGGAGATCGAGACCAACAGGTTCTCCAAGTCGGTCGCGAAGGACTCGAAACGCGCGCGCGGGACGACGACGGTATCCCCGGGATCGGACCGGCCGTCGGCCGAGCCACGCAGCTCCTCGAGTCCGCGGGAGACGATGTCGCTGGCGAGGAAGACGTCCTGATAGCTGATTCCGGTCGCGGTGTTGACGCAGTCGACGATCGCCTGGGGCTGCGCCTTCCGCACGAGGCGGACGAGGAACGATTCGGCGTAGGCCGTCTCGAAGTCCGAAAAAAGATCGGCGAAGAGCTCGCGCCGCACCTGCGGATCTTGTTTCTGCTCCATGGGAGAGCGCATGGCCACGCGCTCGTCCACGGAGACCGGTTCTCCGCGCAGGAAGATGTTTCCGTAGTACCCCTCGAACGCGACTTGCGGGAAGTCTCGGGCGAGCTCGGTGATGGTTTCCCGCGCCTCTTCGCGGAAAAGAGTCGCGATCACGATGCGGCGCGGCTGCAGATCGGTCGCCGCCCGCTTCGCGACTTGGGTTCCGACGAGGCCGCCCCCGCCCAGGAGCAGCAGGGTATCGAAGATCGGAGGAGTACCGGATTGGCTCATGGAACGCTCCCAGGACGAAGGACGGGGGTGTCGAATCGAGTCCGATCTTAGGAGCGGCCGTGGAGGGGCACAACGTCGAAGGTGCCCGTAGCGGGATGTCGCAAGGCGCGTTTCGTTTGACGTTACGCGGCTTTCGCGGCAGCGCACCAGTTGGCGAGGGCGAAGTGGAGGTCGCCCTTGCGCAGCGGCTTGCTGATGAAGTCATCCATGCCCGCCACCCGACATGCCTCGCGGTCGCTGGCCATCGCGCTCGCCGTCACGGCGATGATCGGAACCCGGGAACGGAAGCTCCCGCCGGCCGAGGCGGAGGAGTCGGGGCGTGTGGACTCCCAACGGCGGATGGCGGCCGTGGCGTCCAGACCGTCCATTTCCGGCATGTGACAGTCCATGAAGATCATGTCGTAGGGAAGTCGGGTCGCGAGATCGACTGCCTCGCGTCCGTTGGTCACGACATCGACGCGGCATCCCTCACGTTCGAGGATGCGGAGCGCGAGCTTCGCATTGGTGGTGTTGTCTTCGGCGAGGAGCACGCGCAGCCGTGGAGCTTCCGGATCCGGGACGAGATCCGTTTCCTCCGGCGCCGGCAAACCGGCCCAGGTCGGCAGCAGCGGGCGCGCCTCGAGCACCGAGACGAGCGCGTCCCGAAGCTGGGAGGGGCGAGCGAGCGGACGAGAGACCGCGCGCACCGTGCGGCTCGGAACAGCAGTTCCCGGGAGCATCGTTCCGCGCGCCTTGTCGCCGACCAGCACGACGGCGAGCTCGGCGAGCGCCGGCACTTCCCCGAGCAACGCCGGCAGCGGTTGTCCGCCGATCTCGGCGGCGCGTTGCTCGACGACGACCAGGCGAACCGGGGGAACGGGAGCTTCCGGGCCCCGCAGGAGTCGGAGCGCATCGTGCGCGGAGGCGGTCGCCTGGCATCGCAGTCCCCAAAGCGCGAGCTGTTCGCACAGCAGCGTCCGCTCGGTTTCGTTCGGATGAACCACCAGCGCGGGTACGCCTTCGAGGGTCGGCGCCTCGGGTTGCGCTTCGGAGCCGCTTGCTCGGCACGGCAGGGTGAACCAGAAGGTGGCGCCCCGCGTGGGCTCGCTTTCGCACCCGATCTCTCCACCCATGCGTTCGACGAGCTTTTTGCAGATCGCGAGTCCCAGTCCGGTGCCTCCGAAGCGGCGGCGCGTGGAGCCATCGACCTGGTGGAACATTTCGAAGACCGCGCTCCGATGCGAGGCGGGAATGCCCGGTCCCGAGTCGGTCACGGCGACGCGGACACGATCGTCGGGCGTGTCCGCATCGGCCGGAAGTCGGCTCGCTTCGACCCGGACGAAGCCCTTCTCCGTGAACTTGAGCGCGTTGTGGATCAGGTTCGACAGCACCTGACGGGTGCGGTCGGCATCCCCTTCGACTTCGCGCGGCACGTCCGCGCCGTAGCGCACGAAGAGCGTCACGCCGCGGCTCTCCAGGAGGTGGGCCTGGAGGTCGGCTACCTCCTCGATCGCGAGCGACAGGTCGAACGGCGCGTGCGCGAGGTCGAGGTGTCCGGATTCGATCTTCGAGAAGTCGAGCAGGTCGTCGATGAGCGAGAGCATCGACTTGCCGGAGCGCTGGATGAGCTGGGCGTACTCCTGCTGCTCCTCCGTCAGCGGGGTGTCGAGCAGCAGATGCGTGAAGCCGATCACTCCGTTCATGGGAGTGCGGATCTCGTGGCTCATGGTCGCGAGAAACTCGCTCTTGGCCCGGCTTGCCGCTTCGGCCGTCTCCTTGGCCTGCCGGAGCTGATCGTCGGCCGGACACGCGAGGACCGGGTCGGCACCCGGCGACGGAGCGGCAACGGTCGGAGCGGCATCAGGCGGAGCTGAGACAGGCCCCGAAACCGCGGAGGTCGGGGTGCGGCGGGGCCACGCGAGAGGCCCCGCCAGCATGACCAGTCCCCACGCGAACGCGATCCATGTCCAAGCCGCGGGAAGCGGAGCCGCCTCGGACCGTGACGACAGCATGCCGGCGAGCGTTGGACGTTGGACCAGCACGAACGCCGCGGTGATGAGGACGAGACCGAGGACGACGCTCAGGCGAGCCCCGGTGCGCGACTGGGGTGGAGCTGCCGGTGCGATCGGGGGTGGTGCGAGGGGGCATCCACAGGCCACCACCCCGAAGGATGGGCAGCCGATCTGCGAAGGCCGGCTCGGAGTGGCCGGATCGGCTGGGCCACCCATGCCCGAGTCTCGACCTTCGATGTTATGGTCATGCGGCAAGTGCGTGCGCAAGAGGCGGCCCTCCGGTCGACGCGATCCCACGCGATGGCGTTCCCCGGCTGTCCGCTCGTATCCGTCGGACGGCCGCACACCGTGGCGCGGTCTACGGGTATCCATCGGTCGGTTCAGGGGTGATCATGAGAGGCATCCACCTAAAGGCAACCCAGGACGGTGGTCACACCTAGTTGGTGCCAATCGTCTTGGACACAGGAGGTTAGGCCACATCCTCCGCCCGTGCGCCCCGGATATGGAGTCCCGGGGCGGCCGGATGGGCCTCCGGGACTCCCCGAAGTCGGGGGCGGAGGCCCTAAGTCGCGTCCGCCCATGCAGCTGGCGGACATGTTCTTGCCGCTTCCGGCGGCGAATGCTAGTCTCGGCCGGATGCCCCGGCGACGGGATCCATCAAGGAAACTGGGCGCCTCGCCCGTCGGCCGGCAGGTGCGGCAACCGACGGCTCTGCTGTCGCTTCCGCTGATGCGGTCCCCCGGAGCCAGAGGTCCGGTCCGGCCCCCGGGCATCTCATATCTGCGCGAGGACACAATCCACGCTACAAGGAAAGCCATGAACCCTACCGGACGTGTGATGGTGCGGGGTTGACGAATAGGGGGAGGTCTCGGTGAAGGCATTTCAGCCCGCGGATATCCGAAACATCGTGGTCGTCGGACACGGGGGCTCGGGGAAGACGACCCTCTGCGAATCGATGCTCTTCTCTGTCGGCGCGGTTGCGCGCCAGGGGAGAGTCGCCGATGGAACCTCGACGCTCGCCCATACGGCCGAGGAAACGAAGCGCAAGGCGACGGTCTATCTCTCGCTCGCTCAGTTCGAGGCGAACAAGAAGAAGGTGAACCTCCTCGATGCCCCGGGCTACGCGGACTTCATCGGCGAGACGCTCTGCGGTCTGCGCGCCGGCGACTGCGCGTTGCTCGTCGTGAACGGACAGAACGGCGTCGAGCCCGACACCGAACGGATGGCGGAAATCCTCGACGACGAGGAGAAGCCGCGCATCGTCGCGATCAACATGATGGACAAGGAACAGGCGGAGTTCGACAGCGTGATGGTGGAGCTGAACGAGCTCCTCAACAACCGCGCCGTTCCGCTCTTCTATCCCATCGGCGCCGGTCCGGACTTCAAGGGTGTGGTCAACGTGCTCGAGGGCAAGGGCTACGAGTTCGCCGACAAGGAGCTCAAGGAGATCCCGGTGCCGGCGGACGCCGCCGCCGCCGCCGAAGAAGCCCAGGGCAAGCTCGTCGAGCTGGCCGCCGAATCGGACGACACGCTCCTCGAGAAGTACCTCGAAACGCTGGAGCTCTCGCCCGAAGAGATCGTGCAGGGCCTTCGCACGGGTATCGTCAAGGGAACGCTCTACCCGGTGGTGCCAGTGAGCGCGGAGCACGGGCTCGGCACCGTGGCGCTGCTCTCACTCATTACCGACTTCGCGCCCAGCCCGCTGGACGTTCCCGGTCCCAAGAACACGGACGGCGACCGGGTCGAGATTTCCGCGACCGGACATCCGTTGGCGATGGTCTTCAAGGTCACGAGCGAGCTCATGGCGCAGAAGTTCTCCTTCATTCGCTCGTTCTCGGGTTTGATCGAGGGGTCGGCCGATCTCTACAACAGCAACGAAAGCACGTCCGAGCGGCTCGGTCAGCTCTACAACTTCCTCGGGAAGGAGCGGAGCGACCTCGAGAAGCTGGTCTGCGGCGATATCGCGGCCGCGGCCAAGCTCAAGTCCACCGATCTGGGCGATACCCTCTGCATGAAGGCGGATGGGATCGTGCTCGCTCCCATCGCGATGCCGCCGACGAACCACGACATCGCCTACACGGCCAAGAACAAGAACGACGACGAGAAGGTGGGGACCGCTTTCGCGAAGATGCGCGAAGAGGACCCCAGCTTCCACCTCGAGGTGCATCCCGACCTCCATCAGACCGTGCTCCACTGCATGGGAGATCAACACCTCGACGTGATCCTCGAGCGGCTCAAGCGCAAGTTCAATCTCGAGGTCGACACCGCGAAGCCGAAGGTGCCGTTCCGGGAGACGATCCGGAGCAGCTCCGACGTCGCCTACCGCCACAAGAAGCAGACGGGAGGCGCCGGCCAGTTCGCGGACGTTTCGATGAAGTTCGAGCCCGCCGCGCGGGGCACGGGTTTCGAGTTCTCGAACGAGATCACCGGCGGGGTCATCCCGTCGCGGTTCATCCCCGCCGTGGAAAAGGGGCTGCACGAAGCGATGACCGGCGGTGTCCTCGCCGGCTACCCGGTGGTCGACGTCCGCGCCCGGCTCTACTTCGGCGGCTACCACGATGTCGACTCGTCGGAAATGGCGTTCAAGATCGCGAGCATCCAGTGCTTCAAGAAGGGGATGACGGAGGCGTCGCCGATCCTTCTGGAACCGGTCATGTTGGTCGAGGTGCGCGTGCCGGACGAGTACATGGGCGACGTCATGGGCGATATCTCCAGCCGCCGCGGCAAGATCTCCGGGATGGACGCCGACGGCCGCTTTCAGGTGATCCGGACCAAGGTGCCGTTGGCGGAACTGAACCGCTACGCCACTTCCCTGCGCTCCA
>JAGQHR010000144.1 GCA_020431745.1 Candidatus Eiseniibacteriota bacterium | reverse complement strand
TCCAGGCGCCGCCGACGTCGAAGAAGAGCGCACCCCGCACTCCCTGCAGCGCCAGAGGCAGCGGCCAACCAAGGCGGAGCTGCTCGATGAGCGGGAACCGGAACTCGACATTGGCCATCGCCAGCTTGGTTCCGCGGAACTGCCCATAGTCGTAGCCGCGCAACGTATACGGCCCGCCGATGCGGAAGTATTGCGGGTCGCGCCCGTCCGAGGTCGCACCCAGGACCCGTAGCGCGAGAGCGTACTGCTGGCGAAGATTGTAGTAGCGACGCACGTCGCCGATCCAGGACCGGAACTCGAGATCTCCCGCGGCCACATCGAGGGAAACGCGATCACGTCCTCCGCTGATCGGTCCGGTGTACCCATAGAGCGTGTTGTCGTGAACCAGCGCCACCCCCGGCTCCACGTAGAAGCGAGTGCCGCTCTCTGCTACGACGAGGTCGCCATCGGGATTGTAGAACCCGCCCCGGTACACGTCCTCGGAAACGGCGAGCCCCGAGAACGAGAACTCCGCGCGCCGGAACCGGTTGAACGGCCGCTGCAGCGTCAGGTTCGCGCCGCGATAGATCTGGGTCACGAAGTCGTCGGTTTCCTGCGCAGTGAAAATGTAGAAATCGTTCCGATACTGGAACGCGCTCACCGACCAGTTGGTCCGACGCCGCAGGTTCGTGTATCCGAGGAAGAGGTCGGAGTCCTGCAGGCTGCCATACACGTTGGCCCCCACCAGGATGATCTGGTTGCCCAAGATGTCGGAGAACTGGAGCAGGCTCTGGGCCGCGAGCCCGACGTTGTCCGCGAAGAAGCCGTTCGCGGTTACATAGTCAGCGGAGAAGCGTGGTCGATAGCGTTCGACCTTGAAGCTGGCCGGATCGGGCAGGTCCCGGTTCTCCGCGAAGACCTCCTGGACCGCGAGCTCCGGAACCTCCTCTTCAGCGCGCCGCGACGGGGTTCGCAAGCTGTCGGGCGTCTGCACGTCCAGACCGGTGCCATCGACGCCCTGGACCCGCGCCCACAGGCTGTCGAGCCGCGCGGCGATCTCGGCGTCGGTGTAGCTCGTCGGCGTCTCATCCGTCGAGTCGGACCCAGCGGGGCCGCTGCCTGCTGCCGAATCCGCGGAGCCGGACTCCCCGGACGTCTCGACCGATGCCAACCAGGTTTGGGACTCCAGGAGATCGACGGCCGGCGCCTCCATGGTGTCCACGACCGTCGCGGCGGTCGGCGCCCCATCGGCGGAATCGACGGCGGCCAGGTCGATCGGCGGAGCGAGATCGAGCCAGATTCCCGTTCGCGCCGGCGCGACGTCCGCACCGGCGTCAGCCGGCATCGCGTCCGCGGAGTCAGGCGTGTCCGCATCCCGGTCGGCGGCTTCGACGGGGAGCGCGTCGCGCGAACCTGCGCCCGCCGGGCCGCTTTCCAGCCCGGCGACATCCTCCTCCTCGGGAACGATCGGCTGGGTGATGACCGTTCCGTCGGGAAGCTCGAGCCAGACTTCCGCCGTGGGGTCCTCGTAGACCGTCGCGAGCTCCGCCGCCTCTTCGGCGATCCACGGCCGTCCGGTGTCCCAGAGAGAGAGAGGATCCTTGATCGCGAAGATGTCGAAGGAGCCTCTGCGGAACGCATTGAACACGAGCCGTTCTCCGCTCCGCGCCAGGCTCACGGCCGAGCTGGTAGGGATGATTCCGCTGATGCCGGTCAGGATGTCGGTGATCTGCCGATCCTCGGCCGTCTCGAGGTCACGAATGAAGAGATTGGGGATCCCGGTGCGATCGGAGATGAAGAGGAGATGCCGACCGTCGGGAAAGTAGTGCGGGCTGATGTCGCGCCCCGCCTGGCCCGGGAGCACTCGCAGATCCCCGGTCGCGATCTCGTAGGTGGCCAGCACCGGCTTCGAAAAGAGCAGGCGGTCGAAGTCGGTCCCAGGTCCGCGATCGGTCACGAAGACGATCCGGTTGCCGTCCGGAGAATAGCGCGGCTCGCGGACGAGATAGCGATCGTCGGTCAGCTGTTCCCGCTCGCTGCCATCCACGCGGACCCGATAGAGATTGGAGCTTCCGTCGTCGGTCCCCGCGAAGACGATCCACTCCCCGTCGGGCGAGAAGCTCGGCGAGACGATGCCGTCGAGATCGAAACGAAGCTTGCGCTCGATCTTTCGGTCCTTGACGTGCTGCACGTAGATCGCGTCCTTGCCCTGCGAAAGGGCCACGAAGCAGATCTGATTTCCGTCCGGGGACCAGTCGGCCGTGCTCCGGAAGTAGCGCAGGCTCTCGAAATCGGGGCTGCGCTCTCCCTTCACGAGCCGTCCTTCGACCTGGCCGTCGATGGCCGAGGCGAGGTAGAGATCGTTGTAGAGCGAACGGTCGGAGAAGAACACCATGTGCTTGCCGTCGGCGGACAGCGCCGGCGAGAGATTCGAGTTGGCGAGCTCGTCCTCGGAATGCGTGAGCGCGACCGCGAACTCGTCGGGTTGGTCGTGCTCGGCGATCTCCGGAAGGTAGGTCTCGCGCATCGCCTGCACCCAGTTGTCGCTGAACTTCTCGAAGGTGACGCCCGCCACTTCCTCGAACGAACGATCGAGCGAACGGGTCGCGGCCAGCTTCTTGAACCAGACCCCGATCTTCTCGTCGCCGAAGCTGGCGCCGAAGTAGGCCATGATGGCCTGTCCGAATCGGTAGACGCGGATGTCCGCGACCCGGTCCATGATCGTCACCGGAAGCAGGTAGCCCTCGAGCGCGCCGTCGCGCAACCACTGCTGCGTCAGCTCGTCGACCTCGCCGAGCGAGAGGTACTCCGCCATTCCTTCCATGACCCAGAGCGGCGGCGCCCAGCGGACCCCTCCTCCCAGGCCGGAACCTCCCACCGTGAGCAGGTCGATCTGGAAGGCGTGGACCAGCTCGTGGGTCAGCACGTGGTCGACCTCGTCGTAGTCTCCGGTCACCGGCATGTTGACGCGGCGCTTGAGGAACTCGGTGAATCCGCCCGTTCCCTCTCCAATCAGGCCGGACGAGACGTTCGACTGCTGGAACTCGGCATGCGACGCGGACAGGATGATCGGCACCGGCTCGGCGATCTCGTGATCGAGCAGAGTGGAGAGGCGCGTGTAGGCCCGCTCCGCCATGCGCGCCGCATCCAGGGCGACCCGCCGTTCCCCCTCGTGGAAGTAGACATGGAAGTGCTCGGTCTTGATGATCGACCACTCGTGCGCTTCGTACTGGACCTTGTTCTGTCCGAAATACTGCGCGGAGGCGGATCCCGCGACGAGGGGAAGGAACAGGGCCAGAGCCAGGAGGGCCCGCGACAGGCCTTTGTGCATGATCGCCTCCGAGATGCGCCACCCGGGCCGCCTCAGCGACGACCGGACGAGAGGCGGGCGTTCGACGTTACCCCCGGCCCAGCTACTCCTCTCATTAGTGTACGGCAAGGGACGGGTCAGCCCAAACCCCAGAGCAGGACCGTTGTTCCCAAGGGCACCAACAGGTTGTCCATGCCCCACCGGCTGCCCGCTTCCAGCAGCGTCGCGACCGCGGCCGCGAGCAGGATGATCGGGAACGGATACGGGCTCGCCCCGACCCAAAAACCGACCGCGATGATGGCCACCACGGAGAGCACGAACATGGCGATCGAGCCCTCGATGCTGCGCCAGCCGGTGCCGACCCGATAGCGGTGCCGCCCCCAACGGCGCCCGACGAGCGCGGCCGCCGCATCGCCCCAAGCCAGGACCAGGATGCCGGCGGCGAGGGCGGCCCGCCCACCCTCGAGGTTCCAGAAGAGGAGGATCAGAATCACGAACGACAGGGGGAAAAGCACCGTGCCGCGATTGTCCCCCGCTTCCTCCTCCATGGCGCGCACCAACCCCAATCGTCGGCTCGCCAGGTTGAGCAGGACGCAGCGCGCCGGCGGCAGCGCGGCCGCCCAGGCTCGCTCGAAGAGGAGCACCGTCGGAACGATCCACGTTCCGACCCCGACATGGATGATCTTCCGGGAAAGATCGAAAGAGATGCGGCCGCTGCGTCGCAAGGCTTCGGCGAGCCCCACCACCGCGAGCACGACCACGAAGGAGAGTGCGATCGCCACCCCGTCCCGTCCCACCGACACCTCCTGATCGTTCCCCTTCGCCCCGCTCCGGAGGCGTCCCGGCGCATCCCTCGTGTCTCGTCCGATCCCGACGGGCCGTCGCGGTGGCCCGGGATCAGGCCGCGCGCGAGCGACGCTTCTTCTTCCCAGTGGTCTGCGGACCCGCTTTGCCCTTTCGCTCCGCCGAGGTGCCCGTCCTACGCAGCGAACGGCCGCGAGGGGAGATCACCTCCACCGTTCGGCCCGAGAGGCCCGACGGAGTCGTCGAGGGCAGGCTTGCCACGACCAGGTTCCGTCCCTCTTCCTTCGCGGTGAAGAGGGCATGATCGGCGGCCGAGATCAGACTCTCGAAGTTCCGTCCATCCTGCGGGAACCCGGCCACTCCGAAGGAACAGGAGAGTCGCTCTCCTCCCCGCCCACGCAGTGAGTGCGCGATCCGGCGCCGGATCCGTTCGCTCAAGATCAGCCCGCCTTCCGAATCGGTGCGGGGAAGGATGAGGAGGAACTCGTCTCCGCCGTATTTTGCCACTACGTCGGTCGCCCGGATTTCGCTCTGCAGAAGCTGCGCCAGCTGCTGGAGAAGCTCGCTGCCCGCCAGATGGCCGTGCTGCGCATTGTACTTCTTGAGATTGTCGACATCCACCATCACCACGGTGAAGATCTCGCCGTGGCGATTCGCCCGCGCGAGCTCGCGCGCGAGCGTGAGGCGAAGAAAGCGGTAGTTCGGGATGAGCGTGAGGGCATCGGTCATCGCCAGGTGCTCGTACTCGGACACGAGCGCCTCGTTGTCGAGCAGGATGCCGATCCCACGCGCGGCCTGCGTCAGCAGCGCACGGTGCGAGGCCCGCATCACCGGATCACGGTCGCGACGTCCCACGACGAGCCAGGAGCGGTTCTCGCTGCGCCGCCGCGGAACCGGAGCGAAGGCGAATCCGGCAACACGGATTCCCGGATAACCGTCGGCCCGGGTCCGGAACGCGGTCCGGCTGCTCAGGCGATTCTCGATCAGCACATCGGAGGCGGGGCGGGCGGCCACTCCGACCAATCGCTCGGAGTGACGCCGGTGCAACACGTGTCCGACCAAAGTCGTCCGGGTGACCTGTCCCGGCGCCGCCACCCCGACGGTGACATAGGCCGCGTGCATGAGATCGCGAAGCGCGGACAGGGCGCTCGTCCAGCGAGTGTCCGGATCCTCGGGATCCAGCTCCTGACCTTCGACGAGCGCGCGCCAAAACGCCTGCAGGCGATCCAACTCCATGTTGCCTTCCGAGTCTCGAACCGTTTCCCCGGACCGGACCGGGGCGGACGTAGAAGCCGCGGTGACCGTCCCTGGCGCGGCCGGATCCTACCGGTCGTCAACGCCGCCGCCACTTCTCCCAGGCTCGGCGACCATCCAGGAGGGTGCGGCGACCGAGGTACGCCTCGATCAACGCGAACCCCAGGACGAGGATCCACAATCTATATTCGGTCAGCGACAGCGGTTCGCGCAGGCGAAACAACACCCGGAAGAAGATCGCCACCGCAATCACGAGCGCGAAGCTCAGGGCGGCACTGACGGCCGACGGAAGCCAGGCCCAGGAGTCGGGGCGAGGGTGGGAGGGTGTCGATTCGGGCATCATGGGAGGTCGGGTGATTGCGTCTTGCAACGTCGGGGGTCAAAAGTTGCCGACCGGCAGTGCCCGGTCCGCGGGCTGCGAAGAGGGCGATGTGACCCCGGCAGGATTCGAACCTGCGACCTTCTGCTCCGGAGGCAGACGCTCTATCCAGCTGAGCTACGGGGCCGCCGCTTCAGCGATCGGCCAAGGCCCGGGAGACGGTTTCGACGTCCTTGTCCCCCCGACCCGACAGGTTGAGGATTAGCAAATCCCCTGGAGAGGCGCAAGAAGCCACTTTGCGCGCCTCCGCCACCGCATGGGCCGACTCGAGCGCGGGAATCACCCCGGTCAGCTGCGCGCACTCCTGGAAGGCGGCCAGCGCCTCCGCGTCCGTCGCGACGGTGTAGCGGACCCGCCCCTCGTCGTGCAGCCAGGCATGCTCGGGCCCGACCGCCGGATAGTCGAGACCGGCAGAGATCGAGTGCGTCTCGCGGATCTGTCCGTCGGCATCCTCGAGCACGTAGGTGCGCGTTCCGTGCAGCACCCCCACGGCACGGTCCTGGAAGCGAGCCGCGTGCCGGCCGGTCTCGATTCCCTCACCGCCGGCTTCCACCGCGATCATGCGAACCGGATCGCCGAGGAATGGATGGAAGAGGCCGATCGCGTTGGATCCCCCACCCACGCATGCGATCAGATCGGTTGGAAGGCGCCCCTCCGCGGTGAGGATCTGTTGCCGGGCTTCCCTTCCGATCACCGCCTGGAAATCCCGCACCATGGTCGGAAACGGATGCGGCCCCAACACCGAACCGAGGATGTAGTGGGTGTGCTCGACCGTCGTCACCCAGTCCCGCATCGCCTCGTTGATGGCATCCTTGAGCGTGCGGCTACCCGCGTCGACCGGGGTCACCTCCGCCCCCAGGAGTCGCATCCGAAAGACGTTGAGCGCCTGCCGCCGGGTGTCCTCCTCGCCCATGTAGATCCGGCATTCGAGCCCGAGAAGCGCGCAGGCAGTGGCCGTGGCCACTCCGTGCTGTCCGGCTCCGGTCTCCGCGATGATGCGCGGTTTCCCCATCCGCTTGGCCAGAAGGGCCTGCCCGAGCGCGTTGTTGATCTTGTGCGCACCGGTGTGCGCCAGATCTTCCCGCTTGGCGTAGATGCGCACGTCGCGTCCCGGGACCCACGCCTCTTCGAGACGCTGGGCACGATAGAGCGGCGTCGGCCGCCCCACATACTGCGCGAGCAGATCCGCGAGCTCGTCCTGGAACGCGGGATCGGAGATCGCCGCGCCGTAGGCGGCCTCCAGCTCGTCGAGCGCGGCGCTCAACGTCTCGGGGATGAACTTTCCTCCGAAGGAACCGAAGCGCCCCCGTTCCCCCCCGTTCGTTCCGGTCGCTCTGCTCACGAGATCCCTCCCCGGCCCGCCGGCCGTCGGTCCTGCGGAATCATTCCTCACGAACGCGTGCCAAGGCAGCAAAGAACGAACGCAACCGCGCCTCGTCCTTGATTCCGGGAGACCGTTCCAGCCGGGACGAAGCGTCGACCGCGAACGGACGCACCCGCTCCACCGCAGTCGCGACGTTTTCCGGGGCCAATCCTCCCGCGAGGAACAGCCGCACCCGGCGCGACCACTCCGGAATCGTCGCCCAGTCGAACACGCGCCCAGTGCCGCCGGCGAGACGGTCGTC
>JAGQHR010000143.1 GCA_020431745.1 Candidatus Eiseniibacteriota bacterium | reverse complement strand
AGCCTTCGTTGAGCCAGATATCGTCCCAGGTCGTGGGCGTGACGGCGTTACCGAACCATTGGTGCGAAAGCTCGTGTGCCACCGCCCAAGCGCTCGATCCGTCGCCGCGGATGAACGTCCTGCCGAGGCTGGTCATGGTCTGGTGCTCCATGGCGCCGCCCCAGATCACCTCGGCATGGCCGTACTTCTCGATTCCGATCTCCGGATCGGCAAAGGGATACGGCCCGAACAGCTTCTCGAACGCGCGCATCGATTCGTGAACGGTGGCGAGGTCCACCCGGGCCTCGGCTTCGTCCTCGGGAAAGACGAAGTTTTGGATCGGAAAGTCGAGGCCGGTCTCGGGGGAGTCGTAGGTCTCGCTCCACTCGACGAAGTTGCTGAGCGTGATGGAGAAGAGATAGGTCGCCATCGGATAGCGCGTCTCGAAGGTGTCGGTGACCCCGTCGACCGTTTCCACGTGCTGGGTGCGAAGTCCGTTGGCCGCGAGCACGTAGCCGGGAGGCGCGCTGACCTGGATCGTGCCCGTGGCCTTGTCCGTGAGCTCGTCCTTGCACGGCCACCAGTAGTCCGCGCGGTCGGGCGCGGAGAGGGTGGCCACGAGACCGAACGTGTTCGGATCCTCGCCATGGGTGCGGAAGACGTCCCAGTCCGGAAAGAATGGCGGCCCGGGCGGCCCGTGGTAGTGGACCGTGAGGACCTCCCGCTCGTCGATCTCCAGCACCGCAGGAAGCGTCACGGACAGCTCGTCTCCCTCGTGGGTGAAGACGGCGGGTTCCCCCCGCACGATCACGGAGTCGGCGACCAGGCTCGGGCCCATGTCGAGCACGACCTTCGCGAGATCCGTTTCCGCGCGCAGGTGCATTGCGACCGACCCGCCGACGGTGCCGGCATCGGGATCGACGGAGAGCACCAGCTCGTAGTGCTCCACGTCGTAGTCGAACCGCGGATCTTCGAGGGAGCGCGCCGGGGAGGGTCGGCCCCATCCGAACTGGGCACCGAGGGCATCGTCCGCGGATGCGGGCAGTCCGTTCCAGGCCCTGGGCGTACCTCCGCCCCCGTCGAACCAGGGGATGGTGGCCCCGCCGGGGGTGGCGACCATGGCCCCGAGGACCCCCGCCCCGACCCAGGAAAGCAACAGGCGAGCGCCCATCGGGAGTTTGGACCGGGTCGCTCCCGGCATGAGCGGGCGGCTCATCGACCGATTCCCCAGGCCGAAACAGACCCGGCCTCGGCGGCCGGCGCACTGCTCGATCGGTACATCCGTTGGCTCCTCCTCGAGATGACAGGCCGCAACGCGCGGCCGGACATCAGCATAGACGCCAAACGGTCGGGGGTTCAACAGCACCCGAAAGCGGTCGAAGGGATGGAGTGAGCCGGTCTTGCGATCGGGGCGGCGCGCCGATCCCGCCGGGTCGTTGAGAGGAAGCGTCGGCATCTGATAGCCTTTCCGTGAAGCCGATGAGGGAACCCGAGACGACCATGGAAGTGACGGACAAGAAGCAAATCGACGCCCTGGTCTCCCTCCTGGCTGACGAGGACCCCAAGATCAACGCGATGGTGATCGAGCACCTCCTCGACCGCGGCCGCCAGGCCATGGAACCCCTGCGCATGGCCGCGGAAAACGCCGATCCCCGGCTTCGTCTAAGGGCGCGCAGCATCATGCAACGCATCGTGCTCGACGAGGTCGAGTCCGAGCTCGCCGAGATGAGCCAACTCTCGGACGAGGAGTTCGACCTCGAGCGCAGCTGTCTCGTCCTCGTGAAGCTGGAGGATCCCGACCTCGATCCCTCCGCGGTGACCCGCCCTCTCGACGAGCTGGCGGCCTCGATCGCCCCGCGCCTGCAGGGGGTGGATCTCCCGGCCGATCAGGTTCGGATCGTCAATCAAGTGCTCTACCGCGAATACGGGTTGACCGGCAATTCGCGAAACTACTACGACCCCGAAAACGCCTTTCTCCATCGGGTGCTGGAGCGTCGAACCGGGATCCCGGTCACGCTCGCCGCGGTTCACCTGTTGGTCGCGAAGCGGCTCGGGCTGCCGTTCTACGGAGTCGGGCTCCCCAGCAATTTCCTGGTGCGCTACACGGAGCCGGGCAGCGAGGAGATCTTCGTGGATCCGTTCCTGGGGGGAAAGCTCCTGAGCTGGCGCGACTGCGTGCAGTACCTCACCAGCGCCGGATACTACCGGCACGATGCGTACATCTCGCACTCGACGGCGCGCGACATGATCGTGCGCGTGCTCCGGCATCTCATGGTCGTGTTCCAGAAGCAGCACGACAACACGATGTCGTCGCGTCTGGGACGCTTCGCCGATCTCCTGCAGCAACGCGCCCGCGCCCGCTAGCACGCCGTCGTCTCAGTCGTCCTCGGACTCCCGCACGACCGTCTCCGAATCGCGCAGCCGCATCCCACGCACGCGGAGCGACCGCACGTAGGCATCTCCCGGCACGACCGACTCGGCGGCGAGGACTCCCCGTTCCGCGATCTGGCCGCGCGCCAGCAGCAACGCGGTCTCGGAGGCCGGAAAGGCCGTCGTGCGCATCATCGCGGTCAGCCCGGTCTTCTCGTCGAAGTAGTCGAGGAGGTCGAAGCGGCGGCGCAGCGTACGGCCGTTCTTTCGTCCCACCACGGAAACGCGCAAGACCACGAGATCGCGCACGTCCGGCACGGTCAGGCGTGGTTCCAGGACCGAGGCGAGCACCTCGCGCGGGCTCACCGAAAGCCGTCCGACCCGGACCGGGTCGCTCTCCAGCAACCCCATCGACTTGAGGAAGGCGAACCGGCCCCAGTGGCCGGGATAGCGGACCGTCTTGTAGTCGAGCTGGCGCACCCGTCCCCGCAGGGTCCAAGGCAGGGTGGAGGTGCCGCCCGAGGTGACCGCGGCCTCACAGCGCCCCACCGGCTCGGAAAACCGGATCGGCTCGATGCCGGTCAGCGTCGGCTTGCGCGCGATCTCACCGTTCTCCAGGACCACCGCTTCGCCGACATACTCGTTGATCAGGCCGTGCATCGAAAAGACCAACGCGTAGGAGAGGGAGCCCCGGGGATGCTGCGGGAGCCCCCCGACCCGCATCTTCACCGAGTCGACCTCGTCGAAGCTCCGGACGGCGTGGGCCGCCAGGATGCAGGCCAATCCCGGCGCGAGACCCTGGTCGGGGATGACGCCGACGCCGGCCGCCTTGGCTTCCTCGTCGAGGGATCGTTGCTGGAAGACGACGTCGGTGTTGCCGCCCATGTCGACCAGGTGCACGCCGGCCGCGATCGCCGTCTTGGTGACCCCGATGTTGAGGAAGTAGGGGACGGCGCTGACCAGCGCGTGGGCGCCCCGCAGCGCGCTCACGATCCGGGCGTCGTCTCCGACGTCGCTCGCGAGCGTCTCGATCCGCCCGTCCTGGAAGCGTCGTTCGAGCGCGGCCAGGCGGTCGGCATCACTGTCGACGACGAGGACCGAGGTGACATCGGGCTGACGGAGCCAGTCCAGGACACAGGCCGAACCTTGCTGTCCGGCTCCCAAGATCGCCATCCGCATGGTGGGATTCTCCTATACCGAAACGGGGGATTCCGAAGCGAGCATGGTGCCACGAACGCGTACCGTTCGACAAGCCAAGCTCCGCGGTGCGTCTCGGATGTCCGGAATCCCCGTCACGGGACAGAAACGGACACCGACCCCTCCGAGGCGGGGAAGTCGCGGGGGCAACGGGAGGGAGTCCCATGAAAACGATCATCGAGCCGTTCCGGATCAAGTCGGTCGAGCCCATCCGCATGACCACCCGCGAGGAGCGCGAGCGCCTGCTCCGCGAGGCGGGCTGGAACCTCTTCCTCCTCCACGCCAACGACGTGCTGATCGACCTGCTGACCGACAGCGGCACTTCCAGCATGTCCGCGATGCAATGGGCGGCGATCATGAAGGGGGACGAGTCATACGCGGGCAGCCCGTCGTATTTCGTGTTCGAGGACGAGGTGCGGCGCCTGACCGGCTTCCCGCACATCATCCCGACCCATCAGGGACGGGCGGCGGAGAAGATCCTCTTCACCGTCCTCAACCGTCCCCAGGCGGTCTATCTCGGGAACACGCACTTCGACACGACCCGTGCGAACATCGAATTCGCGGGGGCACGGGCCGTCGATCTGCAGATTCCCGAGGCGCGGGTTCCGTCGACCAAGCATCCGTTCAAGGGCAACATCGACCTGAACAAGCTCGAGGACGCCTTCGGCAAGTACGGGGATCGGGTGCGGGCGGTCGTCATGACCGTCACCAACAACAGCGGCGGCGGTCAGCCGGTTTCGATGGAGAACCTGCGGGCCGCGAGTCGCCTGGCGCGGTCCCGGAACGCGCTCCTCATCCTCGATTCCTGCCGCTTCGCCGAGAACGCCTGGTTCATCAAGCACCGGGAAGAGGGCTACGCGGGCAAGTCGGTGACCGAGATCGCGCGCGAGATGTACTCCTACGCCGACGCGACGACGATGAGCGCCAAGAAGGACGGCCTTGCCAACATCGGCGGATTCCTCGGGATGCACGACGACGAGCTGGCCATGCAGGCGCGCAATCTCCTCATCCTGACCGAGGGCTTCCCGACCTACGGCGGGTTGGCCGGACGCGATCTCGAGGCGATCGCCCAGGGGTTGCGCGAGGTCGTGGACGAATCCTATCTGCGCTACCGCATCCGATCCGTGGAGTATCTGACGGACAAGCTCGAGCAGGCGGGCGTGCCGGTGGTGCTGCCGGCGGGCGGCCATGCGGTCTACCTCGATGCCGGTGCGTTCCTGTCCCACATCCCCGCCGAGCAGCTGCCCGGGCAGGTCCTGGCCAACGAGCTCTATCTGGACGGGGGCGTGCGAGGAGTCGAGGTCGGATCCCTGATGTTCGGACGCGGGGACGAAGGGACCGGCGAGCACGTCGCGCCGCCGCTGGAACTGGTGCGGCGGGCGATTCCACGCCGGGTCTACACCCAGAGCCACATCGACTACGTCTCGGAGGTGATCCTGCAGGTGTTCGCGCGCCGCGCCGAGCTGCGCGGGCTGGAGATCACCTACCAGGCGCCCTTCCTTCGGCACTTCACCGCGCGGATGCGCCCGATGGCGTGATCGCCGACCCGGGGGAGGCGGGAACGCCCCGACCCCGGTCGCAAACGTCGTTTGACCGCAACCGGGCCGGCTGGCATCTTCTCCGGGCCGGCAATGCGCTGACGCACAGCACCCTGCCCGAGTCCGCCCCTCGCGCACCGGCGGGTTCGAAGACGTGGCCTCAAACCCCCAGGAAGGCTCCATGGAACGGTTCCGATCGCGCCTGATCCGGTTCGCACTTCACGAGGCATCCGGCCCCGCCGCGATGGCCCTCTGGGTCGCGACGTTGGGGAGCGGCGCCGTCGCGTCCCCGTGGGACGGGTACACGAGCGACGCCGAGCTTCCGCGCGCGCTCGAACGACTGGCTTCCGCGTCCCAAGGGCAGCTCCACCTCGAGTCGCTCGGGACGGATGCCCAGGGGCGCTCCATCCCGCTGATGCGTGCCGGGGCGGGCCGTCCCGAGGATCCGGCGTTCCTGGTCGTGGCGGGTCTGGACGGGCGTCATCTCATCGGCACCGAGCTCGCGTTGGCTGTGCTGCGGCACCTTTCCGAGCATCCCGATTCGGCGCGGACCCTGCTGGCCGATCGAACCCTCTACGTCGTTCCGCGCGTCGATCTGGACGGGATCGAGGCGTGGCGCGGTACGCCCCACCGGGAGCAGGCGGGGATCGACGGTACCGCGGACACCGACCGGGACGGGTTGCTCGGCGAGGATCCGGCCGACGACCTCGACGGCGACGGCACGATCGCGTTGGTGCGGGTGCGCGATCCCGATGGCGGCTGGATCGAGCGACCGGATCATCCGGACTTCCTCCGTCCCGCCGTCGCGGACAAAGGAGAGATCGGCGGCTGGCGCATCCTGGTCGAAGGGCGCGACGACGACGGCGACGAGCGCTGGAACGAAGAAGAGGACGCCGGCGTTCGTCTGAGCCGGAACTTCCCGACGCGTTTTCCCTGGTTCGAACGGGGGAGCGGTGTCTACCAGGTGAGCGAAACGGCCACGCGCGCGCTCGTCGAGTTCCTGGCCGAGCATCGGAACATCGGCGCCGTCCTGGTCTACGGATTCGAAGACAATCTGCTCACACCACTGCCAGAGGGGAAGACCAGCGATCCCGACATGGATCGCGGTCGGTGGAATCGGCAACCGCTGGACGCGCCGATCAAGGCGGATCTGCCGTTGCTGCTCGAGCTGGCAAAGCAGTACCGCGAGTCGCTGGGTCTGCAGAACGGCGCGAAGAAAGTCGCCCTCGGTTCCTACGGCGTCGCGATGACACCCGAGGAGCTGGGAGACACCCCCTCCCGGACCGAAGCGGCCCAGGGCGGTTTCGCGGAGTTCGTCTACTACGCCCGCGGCCGCCTGGGACTCGCGACTCCCGGATGGAGCCCGGGGCTGCAGATGGCGCGGGCCAAGCGGGACGACGATGCCGATCGGAAAGGCGACAGTGAGGGGTCCGGAGGCGGGGAGTCGAAGGACGAACCCGGGGCGAACGATGGCGTCGCTGCGACGGGCGGGGAGTCGCCCGACGACATGGCCGGCGGTGGCGCGGCGGAGGTCGTGGAGAGTGCGCCCGGAGGCGCCGAATCACACGACGCGCCCACCGACAAAGGCGCCGGGGAACGCAAGGGGCCGGGCGCCGCGGACGAGTCCGATCTCACGGACGAAGGAGCGTTTCGCGACTGGCTGGTCGAGCGGGACGCGTCGGCGTGGTTGGGATGGAAGCCGATCACGCATCCCGACTTCCCCGACCAGGAAGCGTTCGTCGGAGGGTACGCTCCGCTCGCGCGCATCAATCCGCCGATCGCGGTGCTCGACTCGCTGGCGCCGCCACACGTCGCGCTGGTCGAGCGGGTCCTCGCGCAGCTCCCCCGCGTGCGCCTGCGGGACGTCCGGCTCGACGCGCTCGGCAATGGACTCTACGAGCTGCGTTTCACCGCCGAGAACGCCGGCTACCTGCCGGATCGTCTGGCGCAGGGTCGCTACTCGGCGGAGGTGCGTCCGACCCGCTTCGAGCTCGGTCTTCCCGATGGGGCCGCAGTCATGGGAGGTCCGTCGCGCGGGTTCCTCGGAAGGCTGGAAGGCAGCGGAGGTTCGGAGGAAGTGCGCCGGTTGTTGCGCCTGCCGAGCGGGGGAAAGGTGACGGTCAAGGTGATCTCGGAGCTGGGCGGAAGAGACGAGCATCCGATCGCGCCCGGAGAACATTGGCGTCGGCCGGACGGGAAGGGAGGCAGCCGATGAGGACGCGACCGTTGTTTGCCGCGGCGGTCCGGTCGGCCGCTGCCGTGCTCGGCAT
>JAGQHR010000142.1 GCA_020431745.1 Candidatus Eiseniibacteriota bacterium | reverse complement strand
CCGGAAGACACGGTCGCGCAGCGACGACACGTTGCCTACTTCGTCGCGTTGGTCGAGGAGGCCGAGCCCCATCTTTTCGGGGCCTTGATGGGGCCCTGGCTGGATCGCCTGGCGACGGAACACGCCAATCTCCTGGCGGCGCTCGATGCGTGCTACGAAGACCCCGAGGGTGTCGAAACGGGACTGCGCATCGCGGGAAGCCTCGGTCGATACTGGCACGTCCGCGGTCACGTGGGGCTCGGGACCCGGCAGCTCGAACGGATGCTCCGACGCGAGGGAGCCGAAGCGCCCGGTGCGGCCCGGGCCAAGGCGCTCTCGATGGCAGGGGCGCTCGCCTCCTGCCGCGGCGCGTGGGAAGAAGCGACCATCTGTCTCGAGGAGGCCCTGTCGCTCTTTCGCAGCCTGGGCGATCGCCTGTGGGAAGGGCGCAGTCTCATGACGCTGGGTTCGGTCTACTTCCACCTCGGCGATACGGAACGAGCCTGGAGCATCTGCGAGGCCGGGCTCGCGGCGTCGAAAGAGGTGGACGATGTCCGCGGCATCGCCACCGTGCTCATCAATCTCGGTGTGCTCGCCTACGGTCGAGGGGACAAGGGAAGCGCGCACCGCCTGTTCGGCGAAGCCGCCGCGCTGCACCGACGGTCCGGTGACCAGGCCACCCTGGCGTTGGCGCTGGGAAACCGCAGCGCACTCTCCGTGCAACTGGGGGACTATGCCTCCGCCCGGTCGGAGCTGGCCGAAGCACTCCGGCTCGCGCTGGAGCTGGATGCGGTATGGAGCGGGATCGCCGCGCTGGCGAGCGCCGGCACGATGGCGTTGGCCCGCGGCGCGCCCGGGGAAGCCGCGGTCATGCTGGCGGCAGCGACTTCGGGCGTCGAACGAGCCGAGCTCGACCTCTCCGCGGGGCAACGCAACGAGCTGGACCGCATCGTCGCGCAGGTTCGAGATGCCTCGGCCCCGGAATCGTTCGCCGAGGCGTGGAGCAAGGGGCTCGCGTTCTCGTTTCCGGAGGCCGCGGACTTCGTTCTCGGGTGGCTGCTGCGCGATCAAACCGCTACCAGCTGACGTTTTGTCCCCACCTGCGCTTGTCCGCTTTCCGGAAGCGCTGATAGTCTCTCCCTCGCCCGGTACAATCCGGATCCGCGGCCGAATCTCCTAGCAACCTCGGTCGGGTTGCCGGCGATAAGGAAGCGAAACAGGCCCCCGGCAAGGAGACCCGGTGCTAGAGCTCGTCAACGACACTCCGTTCGCTGCGGCGATCCTCCCTGGCCTCGACAAGGAAGGCGTGCAGAACGCGACCGTCATCGTGAAGGGAACGTTTCTGCTGCCCGCAGCGGGTGCGAACGATCCGACGATTGCCGAGGAACAGGTTCCGATCGTGGGCGCGGCGGAGTATTACGGAGATCCCGAAAAGACGAGCATCCGGTACGACACGGACATGGTGCCCGCCAAACCCGGGACGGACGTCGTCCTGGTCGGCTGCGCCCGGAGCGCTCGGCCCCTGCCGGCGTTGGACGTCACGCTCGCGGTCGGGCCGCTCAAGAAGACGGTCCGGGTCTTCGGCGAACGTCGCTGGTCCCGGACGCTCGGACACTGGAGCGCGTCCAAGCCCCAACCGTTCGTGGAGATGCCGCTGGTCTACGAGCGAGCTTTCGGTGGCTGGGATACCAGCCATGACAAAGCGGAGAAACACGATTGGGAGCCCCGGAACCCGGTGGGGACTGGGTTCAACATTTCCGGCGACAAGGAGCTGCTCGACGGCATGTCGCTTCCGAATCTGGAAGACCCGGCCGACCTGATCGGCGGCCGCAAAGATCGTCCCAAGCCGGCAGGCTTCGGCTTCGTCGGACCGAACTGGAAGCCTCGCGTCGACTTCGCCGGGACCTATGACCAGAAGTGGCTCGATTCGCGGGCTCCTTTGCTGCCGGACGACTTCGACGATCGGTTCTTCAACAGCGCGCACCCCGACCTGATCGCACCCCGCCACCTCGCGGGAGGCGAAGCCGTCGCCGTCAGCAACGTATCCAAAGCGGGACCGCTTCGATTCGCCGTTCCCCGGCAGACCCTGGAGATCGAGGTCACGATGCGCGGACAATCGTCCCGACACACCCCCCGGCTCGACACGTTGCTCATCGAACCGGATGCGAATCGCGCCGTGCTGTGTTGGCGCGTCACCTTCCCGTGTCCCAATCAGTTCCTCTACATCGAGACGATCCGCGTGCGGGGGCAGGCATGAAGCCCGTGAGCCTGGTCGCGACCGCTTTCGGGGCCGTCAGTCCCATCGGCGGAAACGTGGAGCAGACGTGCACGTCGATCCGGGCGGGCCTGAACGCGTTTCGCGAGAACCCCTTCGTTGTCGCGCTGGACGCCGATCCGGAGTGGGGAGATCAGGATCCGATCGTCGGCTCGGTGGTCCCCGGAATCGCGCCTCTGCTGCACGGAAACGATCGACTCCTGCAGCTCGCGGTTCCGGCCGTCCTCGAGCTCGTCGAGCGCGCCAACCTGGGTCGGCGCGACGTCGATCAGACAGCGTTGCTGGTGGCGCTTCCGGAGAAGGACGCCGTCACGGGGGGATGGTCGCTCGAGTCCCTGCCGCAGCGCATCGCGGAGCGCATTGGCCTCGTCTTCCCGGTCATGGAGTCCGATACCGGACGTTGCGCCGCGATGCGGTTGGCCACGCGCGCCGCGGAACTGATCGCCGGGGGCAAGGCGGCTCGTTGCCTCCTGCTCGGGGTCGATTCCTTCATGGAATTGGATCGCCTGCGCCATCTCGACGAGACGTGGCGCATCAGCTCACCCCGCACCAAGGACGGGTTCATCCCGGGCGAAGCCGCCGTCGCGGTGCTCCTGGAGCCTGCAGGCGGCAAGCGTCCGGCCGCCATCAGTCTCACCGCGATCGGGATCGGAAGCGAGCCGAACCGGTTCGGCGGGGACAAGGTGAGCTCCGGCGCCGGACTCCAGTCCGCGATCAAGGGAGCGTTCTCCGACCCCGCGCAGGGACCCGAGTGGGTGTTGTGCGATCTGAACGGAGAGAGCTATCGCGGCTTCGAGTGGGGACTGATCCAGACCCGGCTCGGCCCGACCTTGGCCCACTTTCGCGAAGTCACCCATCCCGCGGACTGCACGGGTGACGTCGGAGCGGCGACCGCCCCCCTCCTCTGGGCCGTCGCGGCCCGCGCGATGCAACGCGGCTACGCCCCCGGACGGCGCATCCTGGTCTGGACCGCCGACGACGGCCCGGGACGCGCCGCGGCCAACCTCGGACTGGTCTGAAGGAGGAACCGATGCCGGCCAACGTCAGCGCGAACATGCGAACCGTCGTCCACGCGGCGAGCTCCGGAATCTCCACCGCGTTTCCCGACGTGTGCAAGACCCCGACGCCCGGAGGACCGGTCCCGATTCCCTATCCCAACATCGCCCAGTCGAGCGACACCGACGAGGGGAGCAAGAAGGTGAAGATGGACGGGGAGTCGATCATGCTCAAGAGCTCCGTCTTCAAGATGAGCACGGGCGACGAGGCGGGCAGCGCCCAAGGGGTTGTCTCCAACAAGATCAAAGGCAAGGCGGAGTTCGTCCTCTATTCGTTCGACGTCAAGGTCGAGGGGAAGAACGTCCCCCGGCTCGGGGACATCATGGTCCAGAACAAGGACTCGTCTCCCAATACGCCGCCGTTTCCGGAGGTCCAGCCGCCGTCCATCGTCGTTCCCTTCCCACAGGACGACGACGACAACGAAATCGACAAGATCGACCAGCAGGAGTAGCACGCATGGCTCTCGAACAGTGGGTCAATCTGCCCAAAGACGACGAGTTCAAGGACTCGGACACCAAGAGCAAGCTCCGCATGGGCGCGGTGACCGTGAAGGTGTCGTTCAAGAAGGCCAGCTTTCAGATCTTCCGCGTGCGGGCGATCCTGCAGGACGCCGATCCCGAGTACTCCCCGTCCGAACAGGGACGTAACGCCAATTTCAAGATGCGGACGTCCCCCCTCATCAGCAACTGGGGCCAGGCCAACGTCGACGTGGAGACCGAGGTCCCACTG
This sequence comes from Candidatus Eiseniibacteriota bacterium, assembly GCA_020431745.1. Lineage (GTDB taxonomy): Bacteria > Eisenbacteria > RBG-16-71-46 > CAIMUX01 > CAIMUX01 > JAGQHR01. The sequence continues at coordinate 3,318 of JAGQHR010000142.1, read as the reverse complement.
TTGGCGGCCGGTGGGTGCAAGTACACCTTCGAGGCGATGTCCGCGACGAAGGTCGTCTCCTGCTCCACCGAGGTGGTCGCCCGTCGCAAGCTCTGGTACCAGGCCATGGCGATGAAGGGCGTCGCCATGGGCGGCGGCTGCGACAAGATGGAGGCGGAGTTCTGGAAGCCGGACAAGAACTACTACATCAAGATCGAACGCGTCGGCGGGCGCACCAATCTCCCCTTCAAGAAAACGGTCGATGCCAGCGACGGGGATCAAAAGAACGCGATCTACAATGACATGGGCTCCAACTACCAGATGAAGAAGAAGGACCCCTACGCATTCGCCATCGCCTTCCTCAACTACGTCGCCCGCAGCGAAATCATCACGGAACCGGGCCACACCACCAGCTTCCAACCGGGCAAGTTCAGCGGCGACGTCTCGTGGACGGTGACCACGAGCAAGTATCTCTGGTGCGATCTCGACGATGCCGACGACACGAACAAATCGTGGTTTCGCTCGGGAACGCTCCGCTACCTCTATTCGACCCCGGACGGCACGAAGTACACGTCGCTCGCCCTCAGCAAGAGTATGGTCGAGGTCGGGTCCGGCAAGGACTTCGCGGAGGGCGGTCGCAAGAAGATCAAGATCAAGATCCCCAAGTCGTTCGTGGACACCTGCAAGACCAAGGGTTCCACGGGAACCCTGCGGGTCTCGTTCAGGCTGCGCGTGGTCAAGAAGTTCCTGGGCGGCTTCTCCGCCGGCTCGCTCAACGCGGTCATCATGGCCACCAAGGCCTGGTGGGCACCCAAGAACGTGGAGGCGCTCGCCCCGACCATCGTCCACGAGGTCGGTCACAAAGTGGGAATGACGGCGCGGGGCACGGGACTCTATCCCGACACCCACGGCAAGCACTACACGGGCCAGGGCCACCAGGGGAATCACTGCTCGAAGGGCGCCACCTACAACGCCGCGAGCGGATGGAGCGGGACGCCCGGCTGCACGATGTTCGGAGCCACGTCCATCGGATCGAAGAAGGCGCCGATCGAGTTCTGCGATCTGTGCGAGCCCCATATCCAAAAGCTGGACCTGGCCAAGGACGCACTGGTCGCCGGAGGCTTTGCCATGTCGCTGGCGCTCTACTCATGACATGTGGCGGATCCTGCTCACCGCGGCCTGGATCGTCCTGGCCGGATGCCGCGCCACTACGGAGGAGAAACTCATGAGCCTGTACTCCGATCCCGCGTTCGACGCGGTGACTCCGGGCTCGTTTTCCGACTACCCCTGCTCGCCCGAGCCCGCCGACGAGGATCAAATCGGAATCCTCCTGGCGGCGCCGGACACGGTCTCGTACATGCCCGGAACGCCCTTCGCCAACGACACCGCGTTCGCGCGGGTGTTGGTCTGTGGGTATTACTACCTCCCGATGAACACGCTGAATCTCGATGGCGACCTCGTCGAGAAGATCGTCTTCGTCGCCGTCGACGCGGAGTCGAATCGTTCCTTCACCGGAACGATGGCCGAAGAGAGTCCCGAAGAGCCGATGCCCGATCCCGAGCCGTCGGACGAAGAGCCCCCGGGTCCCGACGAGCTGGTGTCCCTCCCGACTCCGGCCGACGAGCCGATCGGCGGCTGGTTCAATCCGAATCTGGCCGACATCCTGGGACTGCCCGAGGGAGCCGCGACCTACACCGTCTACGCCTTCCTCGGCCCGTACCGATCCAATACGGTGACGATTCGCGTGCAGCCGAGAGGACGCTGACGATGACCCCCAACACGAATCGGGCGACGGGGCTGGAGCTGCCGCTGCGGCCGGGCATCGAGATTCAGGGTCCGCCGACGACCGGCAAGCATCTGGGGTTGTGGATCCAGGGATCGTTCTTGGTGCCGGAAGAGATGGCGGGCGGACGCGCTCACCGCAAGCTGGTCCTGGCCGTGATGTCGGGAGACTCCAACGGCAGCTGCGCGCCCTTCCTGGAGACCGCACTGTTCCCCGACGACGAAACGAGAAGCGGCGGCAATGTCGGCGGGTTCTTCCAGCTGGACGTGCTCGCGCATTCCGGATGGGACCATGCCGGAACCTACTATGTCGTCTGCTCGATCGGGCCCTACGTTTCCGAGGTCTTGCCGGTCCTGGTGAGCTGAAGGCTGGGTGCCCGCCCGGTCGAGGTGAGCGGAAGGCTGGGTGCCCGTCCGGTCGACGTGAGCTGAAGCCTCGGTGCCCGTCCGGCCCTGGCTAGCCGAGCTGGGATACCTGTCGGCTTGCCCAGTCGCGCGTGTCCAGCCAGCGCCGCGCGCGGTCGGCGGTGACGTACTCGAAGATCTCCTCGGCGCGGAACGCGAGCGGAGTTTCCGGCCGCGGAGCGCGCGGTGCGAAGGGTTCACCGGATCGGAGTCGTGTCCCCGCCGGGAACCGCTTCGACTCCCGGGACCACCAGGCGGCAACAGCCTTCGCGTCGAGCACGGGAGCCTCGGGCGAAGCCTGACCATCCTCATCCGCGACGTTCTCGCTGGAAGCGAGCAGGTCGTCCCACGGCAGGGCTGCTCCGAAGATCCGCCGCAGCGACACCGACGCCATGTCGGCTTGGTCCGCGCTCTCGAGGCTCCGGAGCAACATTCGCACCCCGGCGGGATCGCCGAGCGTTCCGAGCGCCGCCACGCCGGCCCGCGCGAGCGCGCTCTCTGCAGAACCGGCCATCTCGGAGACGATTTCCGTATCGCCGGCATCCCCGGTCAGTGCCAGCACCTGGGCGAGAGCCGCATCGGTGTCGCCGGCGCGAAACCGTTCGCGCGCCTGGCGCCGGGCCAACGACGGATCGAAGGCCGCCAGGGTCACCAGCGCATCGTTGCGGTGTGGTCCGATTCGTCCGGCCAGATTCTTCACGAGCGGCACCGCGGCCTCCGCGCGACTCGACACCGTCGTCCGCAACGCCACCGACACGATCGACAGGTCTTCGTGCTCGAGGAGAGTTCTCAGATCCGGCACGGTTCGCCCGCGCAGCGTCATGGCATCGAGCAACATCGCGGTCAAGGCAGGTTGGGCCCCACGCCCCAGCTCGTCGAGGAAGGAGTCAGCATCGGCGGCGAGGGTCAGCCCGAGAGCGTGGATGAGAGGCGCCCGGGGCTCCTTCGCCGCGAGCAGGACGTCGCGCAGAACGCCGCGGGCCTGTTTGCTCCCCCCGTCGAGGGCGACGACCGCGGCCAGGAACTCCTCTCCCGCGATGTCGCTGCCGAATCCCTCTTGGAGGAGATCCCAGGCCGCCGACCCGCCCACGACGAGCCCGTCGATGTGCGCCTGGACCCGCTCGTCGGAGGCCTGCAGGTCCCGGAAGGTGG
>JAGQHR010000141.1 GCA_020431745.1 Candidatus Eiseniibacteriota bacterium | reverse complement strand
CGCGACCCTGGTCCTGGCGCAGACCTCCGGGTCGGTGATCGTCAACGGACAACCGGTCCCGGAGTCGGTGCTCGGTCAGCTGGCGCAGCAATACCGGGTGCAGATTCCCGCCGGACGGTACTGGTACGACCCGGCCTGCGGCGCTTGGGGTCTCGAAGGAGGACCCGCGGCCGGGATCACAATGGCGGGGATCTCCCTGGGTGGGCCGTTGCGCGTCGATGCGTCGGGCGGAAGCGCGCGCGGATTCGTCACGGGCGTCTTCATCAACGGCCGCGAGATCCATCCGATCGACTATCAGGCGTTGTGCCAGCTCGTGCCGGTCGGCCCCGGGCGATATTGGGTCGATGCCTGGGGAAACGCGGGCTACGAGGGAATGCCCGCCGCGATCAATCTCTGGCAGCTCGCGCAGTCGCGGGGAGGCGGTGGACGCGGCTATCACCACGCGGGCCCCGGCGGCTACACCGGCAGCGACGGGAACACCTTCTACTTCTTCGACCCCGAGACCGGTTCGAGCGTGATGTCGAACTGAAGAGAGCTTCCGGCTGTGTCGGCGGGGCCCGTTCCCGGCCGTCCCGGCTGGCCGCAGCGGCGCTGCTTCGCGTGCGATGGCCCCCTTCGTCGCACGCGAAGCGCCCTGCGTTTTTGCCCGCTCCCTCAGCCGAGGACGCGCCTGAGCGCGGTCTGCAGCCGGTTCAGACCTTCTTCCAGAACCGGAATCTCGATCGAGAGCGGTGGACGGAAGCGGAGTCCCTTGCGACCGCTCGGCAGAATGATCAAACCCTCTTCGTAAGCGGCGCGGATCAGCGCTTTGCGGTCGATGCGATCCGTGAGATCGAAGGCACAAAAGAGCCCCTTGCCGCGGACGTTCTCGATGATCCCCTCGAACTCCGAGGCCATCTCGTGGAGGCGACCCAGCAGGTGCTCGCCGGTGGTCGCGGCCTGCTGCACGAGGTTCTCTTCCTCGTAGATCTCCAGATAGAGCTGGCACCGCACCATGTCGAGGAGATTGCCACCCCAGGTGGAGTTGATCCGGCTCGGGACGTGGAAGACGTTGGACTCGATCTCGTCCAGGCGCGGTCCGGCGAGGATGCCGCAGACCTGGGTCTTCTTTCCGAACGACATGAGATCCGGATTCACCCCGTGATGCTGATGGGCCCACATCCGGCCGGTGAGACCGAGCCCCGTCTGCACCTCGTCGAAGACGAGCAGGAACTCGTGGCTGTCCGCCAGCCGCCGGAGCTCCTGGAAGAACTCGGTGCGGAAGTGATTGTCGCCGCCCTCGCCCTGGATCGGCTCGACGACGAGGCACGCGAGGTCGGGGTTCCGCCGCAACGCCTCCTCGATCTGACCGATCGCTTCCTTCTCCTTCGCGATCACCGCTTCGAGGCGTTGCCCTTCCAGGGGAAAGGTGATCTTGGGATTGACGATCCGCGGCCACTCGAACTTGGCGAAGTACCGCGTCTTGTTGGGATCGGCCGAGTCGGTGAGCGAGACGGTGTAGCCGCTGCGCCCGTGGAACGACTCCTTGAAGTGGATGACCTGTTTGCCCAGACCATCAGGGTAGCGCTCCTTGGAGACGCCCTTCTGGAAGTTCTTCTGCACCTTCCAATCGACCGCGGCCTTGATCGCGTTCTCGACCGCAAGGGCGCCGCCTTCGATGAAGAACGCGTAGCGGAAGTACTCCGGGACCGCGACCCGGAAGAACGTCTCGACGAAGGAGGCCATCTCCGGAGTGTAGGCATCGGCATTCGCCGGCTTGTTGACGGCGATGCGGCCGAGCCGGCGGACGACGTCGTCGGTCACCATCTTCGGATGATTGAAACCGAGCGGCATCGAGGAGACGCCGGTGAAGAAGTCGACGAAGCGGTGGCCCGTACGGGCGTCAACGAGCCAGGCGCCCTGGCTCTTCTCCAGATCGACCACGAAGGAGTAGCCATCCACGAGCATGTACTTGCTGAGGGTGGCGAGGGTTTGATCCGGGGGAATCTGCGTGTTGAACATGACGCCTCCTTCTCGGCGCGCGACGGCGCGCAAAGTTTGGAGCCCGCGCCGGGCGACGAGAGGGTCGCGCGAGCGGACGAGGTTCGACGGAAAATCGGGAAAAAACGGAAGCGCGGGGCCCGCACACCCGAGGGCGTGGCCGGGGCCGGGGAGTTATGTGTTGAAGATCCAGTAGCGATACAAGAGCACGCTACGCAGGTACTGGCTCATTCTTCTTCGTTCCCGTTGCTTCCGGTTCGAGCCGCGATGTTCGGTGCGAACGCACGGCGCCGATGTCGGGGGCCGAACCGGCACCCTCCAGCGAGGACTCTGCCGATCCGGGACCCTTCCATGGTACGCGGGGGGGGAGCGCTTCCACAACCCCCGCCGGACGTTCCGCTCAGGACGCCCGGAGCGCGTTCCGCTTCCGTTCCAACGCCGCCAGCAGCTTGTCGTACGGCTCGTTGAACTTCTGAATCGCTTCGTCCAGGAGCTGGTCGGTGATCGCGGTGAACGAAATCCCGTGCTCTTCCAGCTGGGCCAGTGCGGCGCGCGCTCCTTCGACGTCGTCTTCGACGGTCTGGGGCCGGACCACGCCATGATCGAGGAACGCCTCGATGGTCTGGATCGGCATGGTGTTCACGGTGTCGCGTCCGATCAAGGTCTCGACGTAGACGACGTCCCGGTAGTCGGGATTCTTCGTGCTCGTGCTGGCCCAGAGCGGACGCTGCACCCGCGCACCCTTCTGCGCGAGCTTGCGGAACCGATCCGATTCGAAGATCCGCAGGAACGACTGATAGGCCAGCTTGGCGTTGGCGATCGCGATCTTGCCCCGCAGCGCGAGCAGGGCGGAGTCGCCACCGGCCTTCGCCTCCAGCTTCTCGTCCGTCAGCGTATCGATGCGGCTGACGAAGAAGCTCGCGACGGATCCGACATCCAGCGACTGCCCGGCGGCGGCACGCTTTTCCAGGGCCCGCACGTAGGCTTCCGCGACTGTCTCGTAGGCCGCGATCGAAAAGAGGAGGGTGATGTTGATCGGGATCCCCTCGGCGAGGCAGCGCTCGATCGCGGGGGCTCCTTCGTCCGTTCCGGGGATTTTGATGAGCAAGTTGGGACGGTCCACCTTGCCGTGCAGCCGGCGCGCGGCCTGGTAGGTCCCTTCCGTGTCGCGTGCGAGGTGCGGGGAGACCTCGAGCGAGACGAACCCGTCCTGGCCGCCGAGCTTTTCGTAGACGGGACGCAGGCGGTCGCAGGCGAGCTGGATGTCGCGCACCGCGAGCTCTTCGTAGACCTGCTCCGTGCCGAGATCGGACTTCGCGAGCTGCCGGAGCTGCTCGTCGTACGCCGTCCCGGTCGACATCGCTTTCTCGAAGATGGCGGGATTGGAGGTCACCCCGGTGAGCGCGGCCTGCTCGATGAAGCGGACGAGCTCACCCTGCTCGACGATCACGCGGCTCAGCTGGTCCATCCAGACGGCGGTTCCCGCATGGTGGAGCAGTTGACAGGGGTTCTGGGCCATGGTCGTGCCTCCTTGCCTGGAAAAGGGCTCCCTATGGATCGGCTGGGTTCGAAGCGTGCTTGACTGCTGTGCCTGCGACCAGCCTACCGTTCCCCCCGGCCGCTGTCACGGGGGGGCCGGGACGCTCGATTCTGCTTCCGGGGGGGGCAAAGCGCATCCTGCGCGGCGGTTTCAAGTCGAAGGAACGGTGTCCGGGTCCGGAGGCTCGACCCAAGCCCCGTGGGTCTGGAGCAGGCGAATGAGCCGGTCCGGAGCCTCGGCCTCGGGGACCGCCCGCTCGACCCGCTCTTTTCCGACATAGAGGTCGACCTTTCCCGGTCCGCTTCCCACGTACCCGAAATGCGCGTCCGCCATCTCGCCCGGGCCGTTGACGATGCAGCCCATGATCGCGATCTTCACGCCGCGCAGGTGGCTCGTGCGCTCCCGGATTCGCGCGGTCGTGCTCTGGAGGTTGAACTGCGTGCGCCCGCAGGACGGACAGGCGATGAACTCCGCGCGGGTCAGGCGGACCCGGCAGGCCTGGAGAATCGCGTAGGTGGACGCCAGCGGCTCTTCTGTCCAGGCCACGCCGCCCGGGGGCCAGGGAGTCGGGCGCGGTCCCTCCGTCAGGCAGATCCCGTCACCGATGCCGTCGCAGAGCAGAGCGCCGGCCAGCATCGGTGCCTCCGGTCCTTCGCAGGGGGCTTCGAGGAAGATGAGGTCCGGACGGTCCGCGAGCGCTGCGGCCAATCTCCGAGCCCGCGCGATGGCGAGGGGGCCGGGTTCGCAGAGGAATCCGGAGGCTGGGGCTCCCTCCGCCCGCGCGATTTCGGAGAGCGTGTGCGCGGTCGAGGGCGCCAGCGCCGGTGGGAGCCGCCAGCGCAGGACCCGTCCCGCGTCCCGGCAGAAGCGCACCAGCGCGGTCGCCCGTTTCCGATCCCAGTCAGTGACGTCCGCCCGGGGCAGGGCGGACCCCGTACCGGCCAGCGGCACTGCGACGGACAACCCGTCTACGAGCTCGAGGAGCGCCGCGACATCAGGTGTGAGGACGGGGTGAGTTCCCCCCGCGGGAATCCAGGTGTCGAACGAGGACTCCAGCAGAAGGGGCGTGGCCGGACAGAGCGCGCGGAGCTCGCGCACTTTCTTCGTGCGATCCTCGACGGAGGTGGTCGCTGCTTCGTCGAAGCGGATCGAGACGAGCTCCGGCCCCCGGTCTCGCCCGGCTCGGGAGAGTCGGGACCGCGTGAGTGAATCGAGCGGGGAAGCGACCGCGAGCGTGACGCGCAGCTCGACGCGAATCGGGTGCGTTCCTCCCAACGGAGCCCCACGGAGGTCCCAGCTCGCCGTCGTGCGGCGGGTCGGAGCGGTCGCGAGCGGCAGCGTGCGCCAGTATTCGGATGCGGGTTCGGCCCCGTCTGTGCGCGTTGGTCCGTCGGTGGGGAAGGCGGTCGCGGATCCCGGCCGCGCACGGGCCCGGGAATGTGGGATCTCGTCCCGGGACGCCTCCAGGATCGCCGAGCAGGCGGGGATCTCATGCTCGGAGTCCTCGGTCAGGGACACGCGGATGGTGTCGCCCAGACCGCTCGCGAGCAACGATCCGATTCCGATCGCGCTCTTGATTCTCCCCTCCAATCCGTTTCCGGCCTCGGTGACACCGAGGTGAAGCGGGTAGTTCATTCCTTCTTCGGTCATGCGGTGTGCGAGCAGTCGGTAGGCCGCGATCATCACGCTGGGGATCGACGACTTCATCGAAAGAACGATCTGATGGTAGTCCTCGTCGCGGCAGATCCGCACGAACTCGAGCGCGGATTCGACCATCCCTTCCGGCGTGTCGCCGTAGCGGTTCATGATGCGATCGGAGAGCGATCCGTGGTTGGTTCCGATCCGCAAGGCGACGTCGCGTTCCTTGAGCTTGTGGACCAGCGGCAGGAAACGATCGCGGATGCGGTCGAGCTCCGCCCGGTACTCCTTGTCACTGATCTCGAAGACCTGGAATTTCTTCCGGTCCGCGTAGTTGCCCGGGTTCACGCGGACCTTCTCGACGTGCCGGGCCGCTTCGATCGCCGCGTTGGGAGTGAAGTGGATGTCGGCGACGAGCGGGATGTCGATGTGATCCGCGCGGAGCCGCTTCTTGATCTCCGCCAGGTTCTCCGCGTCCTTGATGCTCGGCGCGGTCACACGCACGAGTGGGCACCCTGCCTCGTGGAGTTGCCGGATCTCGGAGACGACGGCGTCCGTGTCGCAGGTGTCGGCGATGGTCATGGACTGGATGAGGATCGGGTGCTGTCCACCGACGGTGAGGGGACCGATGCGGACCTCACGCGTGGGGAACCGCGTCGGGCGCGGGACTTCCATGGGAATCAGATCGATGGGGGAGACCACTTCGGTCCTGGGCACGTGTGTACTCCTGGGTCGTTTCGGTCAGCGTCGTTCCGTAGTCCCGCGATCGTGCGGTGGCAGAACGGGCCGAGCTCCCAGAGTACACGAACAAAAACAGCGGAGGGCGGTCAACTCATCCAGGAGGGCCGGTCGGTAGGTGGATGAGTCGCCGCCCTCGCCCCGTCTTGGGAGGGTCAACGGGATCTTTTGTCGAGGGCGCGGGCTGCTTCCAACGTCGCCGCGCACCCCCTCTGCAACTCGGAGCCGAGAACCCGGGAGAGCAGTTGAGCAGGAAGACTGGCGTGATGCGAACCTCCCCCTCGTTTCCCACTCATAGCCCTTGGCACCCAGCTCAACTCGTAACCTCGTTTCGTTTCGCGTCTGCGCTTCTCGTTCGTGCTTCTCGTCGTCGATTGCCGGTGGTTCGGATCGACGGGCGTCGGCCGAGCTTCCTGCCCCGCTCCGTCGAAACCGCACAGTGTTCAGTACCCCGGGGCCGGACGAAGTTCCGGGTTTTCGGTGCAGCGTTTCGGGAGCCCTCTCGCGGCCCGGCGGCCCCAACCCCGCGACACACGGATCGGGTGGCCGGAGCCTTTCCTCCCGTTTTCGACCTCTCCTCCGGAGCGTCGGGCGCCTCGCACATCGGGCGGGAGGCAGGAGTTGCCGCCCGTCGGCATCCTTGGTCAAGATGCACGGACTGCGGCGCGGCTCCGGTGCGGATCTCGGACGTCGACGGACCGAGCCGTCCAGGACCATTCACCGGGAGGAGGCCCCGCGTGCAGCGCATCTACTTCGACTACAACGCCAGCTCTCCGCTGGCGGAGCCCGTCATCGCCGCGATGAGTCCTTTCCTGCGCGAAGGGTTCGGCAATCCATCGAGCCTGCATTGGGCCGGTCGTCCCGGCCGCGCGGCGTTCGAGCAGGCCCGCGCGCAGGTCGCGGAGCTGCTCGGCTGCGAGCCGGAGGAGATCTTCTTCACCAGCGGCGGGACCGAGTCGAACAACTTCGCGATCAAGGGCGTCTTTCACAGGCTCCGGGAGCGGGGCCGCCACTTCGTGATTTCCGCCGTCGAGCATCCTGCGGTCCATCGGCCGATCGCGTTCCTGGAGCGGGAATGCGGGGCACGGGTGACCGTGGTTCCGGTCGACCGTACCGGGCGCGTGTCCGTCGACGGAGTGCTCGAGGCTCTCACTCCCGAGACGATCCTCGTTTCGATCATGCACGCGAACAACGAGGTGGGCACGCTCCAACCGGTGGAGGAGATCGGCCGTGCCTGTCGCGAGCGCGGTGTCCTGTTTCACACCGACGCCGCACAGGCCGTGGGCAAGGTGGCGATCGACGCACCGCGTCTGCCATGCGACCTGCTCTCGGTCGCGGGGCACAAGCTGCAGGCGCCCAAAGGGGTCGGGGCGCTCTTCGTGCGGAAGGGCGTGGAGCTCGAACCGTTCATGCACGGGGCGGGGCACGAGCGCGGCTGGCGGGCGGGAACCGAGAACGTGCTCCT
>JAGQHR010000140.1 GCA_020431745.1 Candidatus Eiseniibacteriota bacterium | reverse complement strand
TCGCGGGCGAGAACGAGGTTGTCGTTTCCTTGGATGGTCGGACCGTGTTCGATCTCGAAGTCGTGGACGTCGCAGGTCGTCATGTCCGGAATCTGGCCCAGGGAGATCGCCCCGCCGGTAGCTACTCGTTCTCCTGGAACGGCGAGGATCAACTTGGCCAACGCGTACCCAACGGAGTGTACTTCGTCAGGCTGCGGACCCCCGGAACCCAACAGGTGCGAAAGACCATCCTCGTCGAGTAGAGGTGCACGCGGGACGTTTGTTCGAACTGGAGCCGGGCTTGCCGGGCATTGCGCCGAGACCGGTACGGCGATGCTCTGCAGGCCCGCAGGTCTGACCGGGCTGCAATGACCACAGGAGAGCAGGGCATGATCCGCCGGATCCTCGCCGTACTGGAAGTCCTGGGCGTCTTGACCATCGGCTGGTTTCTGACCCGCGTCGTGCTCCAACTCCTTCCCGTGCCCTCGTTGGAGGGCGAGCTCGAGAAGGCGATCGTCGTGCCACGGCCCGACTTCACTCGGCTCGCGGCGATGGCCCTGTTGCCCCTGACCGCGCAGGCCGTTTGCATTCTCCTGCCGGCCCAGCTGGTCTCCCGTTTCCTACGTCGCGAGTCGTTCTTGGGCAAACGGTCGGGAGGAACCTCGGGCATCGTGGCGAGTCTGTTGATGGGTGCGACCGCCTTCTGCGTGTTCGCACTGCCCATGCGGGGTCTCGTGGCGGCGAACCAGCTTCGCACTCTCGGAGTCGAGCCATCCTACTGGGCGTTGTTCGACAAACCGTGGGATAGGGGCTTCTGGCTCTTCATGGCGATCGGATCGTTCGCACTCATTCCGGTGCTGGAGGAGCTGGTCTACCGGGGCTATTGCCAGTCCCGACTGGAGCGAGCCTTCGGTGCGCCGGCCGCCGTCATCGGAACGTCGCTACTCTTTGCCGCCGTCCACTTCCAGTACTACCATGGCGATGTTCTCAACATCACGATGCTGCTTTCGCTGTTCGTGGTCGCGATCGGAATCGGCACGTCCTATCAGATCACGCGCTCCTTGGCTGCCCCGATCCTCGTGCACGCACTCATGAACATCCCCACGAAGTCACCGTGGAGCTTGGCGTATCTGGTCTTGATGCTGGTGGGCGTGATCCTGCTGCGCAGCAGAGCGGCCCTGCTCTCGAGAATGGTGGGCCAGGCGCTTCCGCTTCGGGGCCGAGAGGTCTGGGCCTGCTTGCCAATCGCGGCCTTTGCGGTAGGGATGCAGGTGGCTGCGCCAATAGCCATGGCAGTCTTCTTCTCGGGTTTCATCATCGCGTTGGTCCTGGAAAGGCGCGCGCGTCTGCATTCACCAAGCAGTCCGGAGCTGGCTGCAGAATAGACTCGTGCGGACCGATCCGGCACGGCCGGGCCGGCAGTCGTCGGGGATTGGTCCGGCGGTGCAAGGGCCAGCACGCCCCCAAACCCGGTGCCTACGACCGTGGTGAGACCTCGACCGGGGACGGGAACCTACCGATGCTTTGAAAGGATCGGCTTTGCGGTTTCCTTCGTTGACACCCTGACGCCGATGTCGGATAGTTAACTCAATGGTTAACTATCCGTCGACGCTGGACCGAGTCTTCGGCGCCCTGGCCGATCCCATCCGCCGCCAGGTGGTGGAGGATCTTGCGCGGGGGGAGCGTCCGGTCTCGGAGTTGGCCCGGGCACACGAGATCTCGCTTCCCGCGTTCCTGAAGCACCTTCGAGTGCTGGAAGAGGCGGGTCTTCTGGTCAGCGAGAAAACCGGGCGGGTCCGGCGTTGCCGGATCGAGGCCGCCGCGCTGTCGACCGCGTCCGATTGGATCGAACGCCACCGCGCATTCTGGGAAGACCAGCTCGATTCGCTGGGTCGTTACTTGGAGAACACGCAAGAGGAGAAACCGCCATGGCCCCGCCCAATCAGAAAGCCCACGAGCTCGAAGTCCGGCGGACGTACCGGGCCACGCCCGAAGCGATCTACCAAGCGTGGACGTCGCCGGAGATCCTGACCCGTTGGTTCGCTCCCTCCACCGAGTATCGGGTCATCGTGCACGAACTCGAGGTAAGGCCGGGCGGCCGCTACCGCATCGAGATGGTGCACTCCGGTGGTAACCGGCACACCAGCCATGGCGTTTATCGGGACCTCGAGCCCGGCCGACGGATCGTCTTCTCATGGAGGTGGGAAACGCGGGACACCATGCCGGACACGGTCGTGGAGATCGAGCTCTTCCCGCACGGAGATACGACGGAGCTGGTGCTCAGGCATCGACTCTTCGAGGAGGAGGCCGACCGGGACAACCACGACAAGGGATGGCAGGGCTGCCTCGAACAGCTCGCCGCGGTACTGGTTTGAGCGAAGGTCCGATCTGAGCAAGACCCGTTCCGGAGTCCGAAGTGATCGTCACGAGCGCACACAGGCGCGCCCATGTCCGAAACCAAGGAGAACCCCATGCCCATGATCGATTCGTTCCTGCAGGAACTGGAAATGGAAGTGCCGGCGACCCGTCGACTGCTCGAACGGCTACCGGAAGACAAGCTCGGATGGAAGCCGCACGAAAAGGCCTACTCGCTCGGGCAGCTCGCGCTGCATGTCGCGACGGTACCCGGTAACGTCGCGCAGATGGCGAAGCAGGACCTGATGGAGGCGCCGAGCTTTCAGCAACCTGCGGCGGAGACCCGCGGCCAGTTGTTGGATGCCCTCACCCAATCGGTGGCAACCGCGAAGCAGACCTTGGGCGGGATGGACGACGCAACACTGAACAGCATGTGGAAGTTCATCCGGGACGGGAACACGGTGATGGAAATGCCGCGCGCCGCCGTGCTGCGCATGATCATGCTCAACCACTGGTACCACCACCGTGGCCAGCTCTCGACCTACCTGCGCTCGCTCGGTGTGGCCGTACCGTCGGTCTACGGCCCGACCGCGGACGAGAATCCGTTCATGTGATCGCTGCACGCGATCCGCACGGATCGGCGGAGTCCTACCCGTTGTCACAACGTGACGGATAGGACTCCGTTTCGTGGTCCAATCACATCGACTCCATTCCTGCCACACTTCCGACGCATCGAGGCGCTCCCCGTACTGACCAGCCGACCCGACCACCCAACGCCGAGCCAACCCCCAACGCCGACCCGACCACCCAACGCCGAGCCGGAGGGGTGCGTTGCGGACACGGGTCGAGCGTGGGGACCGGGGTCCCGTCTGATTCGAACACGCCCGCCAAGGACTCGGCATGGCGTTCGGTTTTCCCGGTCTGGCCCATTTGCGGATTGAACCCCCTCGCCGATGTGTCGGGAGGGGTTGGATCAATCCCACGTCCGGTTGAGAGCAGGGAGACCCCTATGTCCCGATCCGCCAGATCGATCCCCGTGAAGCCGATCGTCCAGGCTTCGACTCGAGTCTCTCCCCGAAGTTTCCGGCGGGGCCGGACGTTGACCTCCCTCGCCGTCCTGACCGCGGTCGCCCTGAGTGCGACGTCAGCCTCCGCGCATCTCTGCATCATTCGACATGGCGAGGAGGTCTCGCAGGGCCGTGAACCGGGGGATAACTTCGGCTGGGCGGTCGCCTCGGGAGACTTCAACGGCGACGGCTACGACGATCTCGCGATGGGACTGCCCAGCGACGACCGCGGCATCAACGACAACGAAGGATCCATCGTCGTGGCCTTGGGGTCCCGATACGGAATCACCCACTCCGGCGACTATCGCATCTCGAGCACCGAGCTCGGCCTCCCCGGGGACCCGGACCTCTTCATCGGAATCACGTTGGTCGCCGGCAACTTCAACGGAGACGAGTACGACGACCTCGCGATCGGCATCCCATACTGGGACTACACGACCAGCGGCGGTGGCTCGCGGGACAACGCCGGTCGCGTCATCATCATGCGAGGAACGCCGGACGGCCTCGTAGGGGGATGGGCGACACGCTCGGAAAGCGATTTCGGGCTCGGCAACCAGCCCGACCCCGGAGATCTCTTCGGATGGTCCTTGGCTGTGCGCGACTGGAGCGGGGACGGCTACGACGACATCATGATCGGCGCTCCGGGCGAGAGTGGCGGGCGTGGTCGGGTCTTCTGGGTGTTAGGTGACGAGGCCGGACTATCCGGCGTCCGCGGGACGTTCGATGCCGCGTGGCTCGGCTACACCTCTTCGCCCGGGGACGGCTTCGGCAGCTCGGTCGCGGTCGGCAACATCGGTTGGGGACCGGAGCACGACTTCATCATCGGCGGACCCAACGCTGCCGCCTTCGCCGGAGGACCACACGCGGGCGTGGTCTATCTGGTGAGAGGAGCCGGCGGCAGCCCGCAGACCGGAGACAGTAGAGTGTTCACGGTCGGTCCCGGTGAGGTCGGTGCCGGGTTCGGAAGCTCGCTCGCGGTCGGGAAGTTCTTCGCCGAAACCCCCGACTATGAGGGACTAGCCGTCGGCGAACCGTATCGGACCGTCGGGGGGATCCGAACCGGACGGGTCGTGGTGGCTCCTTGCTACTCGGGGGGGCCTATGTCGGACTTCCTCAACTACCTGACCCGGGACCTGATCTGGGGGCAGAACCACACCGGGGACCAGTTCGGTGCTGCGGTGGCATCAGGTCGTTTTGGCGCCGACGACTTCTACGACGACCTCGCAATCGGCGCGCCGCGTGACGGCTTCGGCATCACCGAAGCGGCCGGATCGGTGAACATCTTCATGGGAGGCACCGGTGGCCCGGGACCGAACGGGTGGCTGGGATACAGTCAGCAGAATCTGAACGAGCTCCTCGAACCGTGGGACCTTCTCGGGCAGTCGCTCTGCTTCGGCGCCTTCGATGGCACCGGTTACCAGAACCTGGCGGCCGGTGCGCCGGGGGAGGACGAATACCGCGGCCTGGTCCATGTGATCGCCCCCTGGCGCCAAGCCTTCAGCTTGCGTTGTCAGCGATCCGCGGTGCTCGACTGCGACGGCAACCTGATCTTCTCCCAGAAGCCGTTCGAAGTGACGCCGGCGGCAGATCTCGCCCGCGTGATGGCGGTTCTCCTCGCGTGCGAATACACGGAGCTCGACCCGGGCGATCCGGATTACGTGTCGCTCGATGCGACCTACACCGTTCCCGAATGGCTCGTTTCTGACGTTCCCGGAGTCACCATGGGTCTGGAGGTCGGCGAGACGATCTCTCTCGAGAACCTGCTGTATTGCTGTGCCCTCGGCTCCTATCCCGATGCCGCCTACGCCATCGCCGACCTGTGCATGGGAAGGGGCGGAATCTCGTCCGTCGAGTCGTTCATCCAGGAGATGAACATCCGGACCTGGGATCTGAACCTGGTCGATACCGAGTTCGGCGACCCCGCGGGATTCGATGTCCCCCCGCTCACCAACACGCCCCCGTACACCGATTCTCATACGACGGCATACGACATGGCCATCATCGGCCGAGAGGCCATACGGGATCATCAGTACAAGTTCATTGCCAAGAAGACGACCCACTCGTTCACGCGGCACCTCCCCGGCGGCGTCGATATGGCATTCGAGGTTCACAACCGGTTCCTCTCCGACTTCCACGACAACGGATTCACCGAGATCGTCGGAGTCGGGGAAGGCGCATCGCTGCAGGCGCACAAGAACGGCATCACGGCCGCACTGGACCCCAACGGGTTCGGAACGGCGATCGCAGCCAGCCTCACGACGGACATCATCCAAGCGCCCTTCGTGTTCGGGCCGAACTCCGTGGACCTCGTGCGGCTGGGCGCCTCGGAATGCGGGTTCTCCATGCCCGAGGCTGGCCCCTGGTGGAATCGCAACCGAGAGGTGTTCGGCAACGTGAGCTCGGGAAACGGTCGCCGGACCGGCGGAAGTGGAGAAACTCAGGGGATCGACGGGTCCACTCACGAGTTCCAGATCTATCGCACCCAATGGAACGGCGAGGCTGCTGACCTGCATGTGGAGCTGACGCGCGTGTCCGAGTTCTACGGAGACGAGGAGTTCGTCGAGTTTCGAGTCGCGCCTTTCCGCGGACGCGGACGACTGCGCGTGATCAACCGGGCCGTCGACCCGGTGGAGCTCGCAATTCAGCTGCCGGAGCAGACCTGGAACGGATTCCTGCAGCCCGGCGAGTCCGTCGAGCTTCCGCCCTACACCGTTCCTGCGACGGACTATTCCTGGTCGATCGAGACCGGGGGCACGCCGCTGGAGGTCGACGTGGAGGAGACGTATCTCTTCGACGTCATGGCGCCAGCGACTCCCGTCAGCGGTCCTGTGTTCGTGGCGGAGCTGGACTACGACCCCGCGATTCGCGGGCACGTGTATCGCTTCGTGGCCGAGGGACGGGACGCCGGTGAGGGGAGTGACTTCCTACTGGCGCTGACTGGGCCGGGGACCGTCGTATCGGTACCGGAGCCGGGTGACCTGGAGTCCGGCCCGACGCCGAACGACCCGATCGAGCTGCTTCCCGCGGCGCCGAACCCCTGCTCTGCCGGCACTCGCTTTGCGTTCGAGCTTCGCGCCCCCGGTGAGGTCGGTCTGGAAATCTTCGATGCCGGAGGAAGACGAGTCCGCAGCTACGCGACGGCTCCACTCGACGCGGGTCGCTACGCCCTGGCCTGGGATGGCAAAACGGAGCACGGCGGAACAGCCATCGCGGGACAGTACTTCTATCGGATCCTCCTCGACGGGCGACCGTCCGGCGAGGGCAAGATCACGGTGCTGGAATAGCAACACGGCGCTCGCGTCGACGCGACACACCGTCGTCGCGACCGTATTCACGCACATGCCGAGCTACGGCTTCAGCAGCTTGAAGGCGTGTCCCCACGTGTTGGTGCGGAAGCCGTGGACGATCCAGACCATCGCG
Source organism: Candidatus Eiseniibacteriota bacterium (assembly GCA_020431745.1). Classification (GTDB taxonomy): domain Bacteria; phylum Eisenbacteria; class RBG-16-71-46; order CAIMUX01; family CAIMUX01; genus JAGQHR01. The sequence goes on along the minus strand of JAGQHR010000140.1, from coordinate 590 downwards.
AGCGGCTCCAAGTATCGCGAGCTCTCGATACCGCCCAGGTCGATGCCGTTCCAACCGACGGACGAAAGCAGATCCTGGACGGTCTTCTTCGCACCATCGTCATTCCCGCAGTAGAACATGTCCGGCGGACCGCCCGGGAGCTGCGGATCGATCATCAAGGCATTGCCGACCGTGTTGTAGCACTTGACGACTTTCGCGTTGGGCAGCCATCGCTGGACCTGCTCGCCGGCCGAGTCGGTGTGTCCGATCGACAAGGCGGGTGCTCCCGTCGAGAAGTCCAGCGGGTTGGTCGCGTCCAGCACGACCTTGCCCGCGAAGTGCTCGCGCCCCGCCAGCTCGAGCGCGTTTTCCGTGCCGGTCCATTGCGTGGCGAGAATCAGCATCTCGCCGAAGGCCGCGGTGTCGGCGAAAGATCCCGCCTGGGCGCCGCTTTCCCGGATCCAGGCCTGGATCTTTTCCGCCTGCGGATCGCGAGTCCCGAGCATGACCTCGTGGCCGTGCCGGGCGAAGCCGGCTCCCAACTTCTGTCCGACGTCTCCGCTTCCCAAGATTCCGATCTTCACGAGTAGACCTCCATCGGCGGGCAGGTG
>JAGQHR010000013.1 GCA_020431745.1 Candidatus Eiseniibacteriota bacterium | reverse complement strand
TGATCGAGACTTTGCCACCCTTGATGACCACGTCCTTGGAGCCGGCATCCAGAGTGAACTTCCCGCTCTTGATCGTGACGTCTCCGTTGCTCTTCATGCTGATGCTGGCGTCCCCGACTTTGAACGTGATCTCCTCGTCCGCGGTCACGCTCACCGACTTCGCCTTCATCGAGTACTCTTTGGTGACCTCTTCGCCCTTCGCTCCGGTGACCCCGATCGTCATGTCCTTCTTGACGTTCATCTCGAAGTTGCCATCGACCGTCGTCTCGCGGTTCTGCTTGACGCTCAGAACCATCTTGCCGGTGACCGTCTCGGTCAGATCCTTGGTCACCGACATCGTCCGGGAGCCTCCGACGGAGAGCGACATATCGGTCTTCACGTCCTCGGTGAGGTTCGCCTTGATCGTCATGCTGCGATTGGACCCGACGGTGAGCTGCATCGCGCCGTCGATGTCTTCGGTGTGGCTCTTCTTGACGTGGACGGTGCGCGAGCCGTCGACCGTCTCCGACTTGTCGCCGCCGACGGTCAACGTGTCATTGACCTTGATCGCTTCGGTGCGATTGTTGCCGACATCGACCTTTTGATCGTTCTCGACGATGATGGTGTTGTCCTTCTCCGCGTGGAGGTAGAGCTCCTCATCACCTTTGGAATCCTCGAAACGGATCTCGTTGAACGTCTCTCCGTCGCCACCCTTGGTGCTCCGCGACTTGATGCCGCTCTGCGTCTGACTCCCGGGCAGACCATAGGGGGGCATGTTGCTGCCGTTGTAGACGCGGCCCGTCACGATGGGGCGATCCGGATCGCCTTCCAGGAACTCGACGATGACTTCCTGGCCCATCCGCGGTATGTGCATCGCTCCCCAGTTCTTTCCCGCCCAAACCTGAGCCACCCGCACCCAGCACGACGCCGTCTCGTTCGACTTGCCGTGTCGATCCCAGTGGAACTTGACCTTGACCCGCCCGTATTCGTCCGTCCAGATCTCCTCGCCGTCCTTGCCGACCACGATCGCCGTTTGGGGACCTTGGACGATCGGCTTCGGCGTCACGCGCGCGGGACGGAAGGGCCGCTGCGCATCCATCGCCTGGAAGTTCAGCGCATAGGTGGCTCCCGAGCCGCCGCCGGAACGATAGTTCTCGTTTTCCAACTGGTAGTTGGCGGAAACGATCAAGTACTCCTTGAGCTGATCTTCCCGCGGGTAGTCGGTGAGGGTGAAGAGACAGCCGCAGGTCAAACCGCGCGCATTCCCGGAGGCACGCACCAGCTCGGACTGCGCCTGGAGCTCCTCGATGCGATGCCCGACGTAGGTCTCGCCGTCGCTGGTCTTGACGTACTCTCCCGGATAATCGAAGTACTCGTAGTTCGAATGCGAGTAGGCCTGGCTGACCTCGCGGCGGACGAGCAGGTTGGATCCGGGTTTTTCGAAGTCGAAATCCGTGATGGCGTAAGCACCGGTTTGGATCTGGTTGCTGATGAACCAGTCGTACAGGTGATCTCGGCTCCGCAGATCACCCTGTGCCGGGGTGAAATAAGGGACGTTGTCGTAGCCGGGAATGGTCGCATGGGAGCTGTAGGAATCGGACAACACCAGGGTGTGCTTGTCCTTCTCGTGCCGATGGTAGAAGTAGATTCCCTCCTGCTCCATGAGACGGCTCACGAAGTTGAACGCCGTCTCCCGGTACTGCACACAGTAGTCCCACTTCCGATAGTTCTTGGGATCGAGCTTGTCGTCGAAGTGCGAGAAACCGTGGTCCCGAAAGACCGTCTTGATGATGTCGACCGCCGTGAGGTCGGGCGGGAAGATGCGGCAGTCCGCGGATCTCGTCAGGAGCCAGAGCCAGGGCCGCAGGGTGGCCTGGTAGCGCGACTCCTCATCCGAACGAAACACCTGCGCGAAGCGCGTGACCACTCCGTTGAAGTAACGCACCTTCTCGTCCGGGAGGTCCAGCCGCACCGTCATGTTCTGGCCCAGGAGCTGGTCCGGAGAAATCGCCCCGTTGCGGCTCGACAGCTCCAGGTTGTATTCGAAGGGACGACCCAGTTGCTCTTGACCGGTCATCCTCAAGAAGAGGAGCTCATCCGGCGCAAGCGGGGTGATGACTTCGATCGGCCTTTCCGTCTGGATCCCCATGGATCGTCCTCCGTGAATACCATGCCAACGCGCCGCCGGTAGTGTACCGTCTCGCCGGAACCATGCACAGGCGGGAGTTTGGTCGCACCGGGACCGCGGATGTCGTCCGCTTCACGTATCGTGACACCTTCGCGGGAAGTTGCGTCGAACCCTTCCCCGAAGGCGAAAAACCCGCCACTTCGTCGGCAACTCGTGGACGCATCGTGGGACTGGCCGGCACCTCAGGCCGAGTCGGAGGGGTCCGCGTCGAGTTGCTTGATCAGTTTCTTGGGTGCGACGGCGCGGTAGCTTTCCTCGATCCATTCGCAGAGAAGCGGAAGACCCGGAAGCTCCTTCGTCGTGAAGCGGAGCGTGACCCAACCGCTCTTGCCCAGGCCATAGCCGGTGGGAGTGGCATAGGGTTGGTCGAGAACGAACGGCCCGGAGGACGGCAGCTTGACGCTGAACGACAGCTGACGTCGGGTCTGGTCCGGTCGGCCCGTGAAGACGAAGACCTTCTTGTTGACCTTGACCACGGTCTCGCCCCAGGGATGGTCCTCATGGGCTCCCGGGAGCTCGAGCGCGAAGTCGAGCAGCGCGTCGAAGGCTTTGTCCAGCTTCTTACTCATCGCACGCTCCGTTCCCTTGCCTCGGACCTCGGAGGTCCCGAGGGCGCAACTCCCGGATGGCTCGTCGCAGGCCACCTCGGGGCTCTTCTCGAGTCGATTGCGGAACGAGGGATACGATACCGCGACGGGCCGGATCTCCCGGAGACAATCAGTCCCGAGAGGGTCCACCGAAGAAGACCTCGTCCGATCGAAAAATGCCCCCGATGTGCCAAGCCCCGCCGTGCGCCAAGCCCCGAGGAGCGCCCGCCGACCGCAGGAGATCTCACGACGCCATTGTCTTATAAAACGAAACACAGCATATATTTACAACATATCTTCGATTCCGGGTGCGGCCTCCGCGGCCCGCGCACGGATGAGCACCCATACGGCCCATCGCACCCGAGTCGCAGGCGGAGTCTGTCCCCCGAACAGGCATCCTCCGTCGATCGGGAATCCGGGGAGGCCATCGCCCGAATGGCCGGACCGGACAACGTTTTCGCCGACATCGGCGTCCAATCCGATCGGGGGCCGGACAAACTAGCAGTCTCTGATAGAATCCCCCACAAAATGTCACCGTAGGAGGAGCCGTCTCCCCCGCGGCACGATCCCCGATCCCCGGATCGTCCGTGGAAGGCACCCCTCCCGTCTCGATGGAACCAAGGAGAAAGTGAGAACCGGATGCCGAAGAGCATGACTCTCTCGATCGCAGCGGGGCTCGCGCTGTTGGCGGTCACGAATGCCCACGCCACGCTGGGGCACTTCGAGTCCCTCGCCGCGGCGCAGGCGGCTGCGGCCGAACAGCACAAGCCACTGCTGATTGATTTCTACACCGAGTGGTGAGGTGCCTGTAAGCAGTTCACCCGTGCGGTGAACGAAGACCCCGAAGTCCAGAAGCTCCTCGCGGACGTCGTCCTCTATAAGGTGGACGCAGAAAAGGACGCGGGCGTCGATCTCGCCAAGGAACATCACGTTTCCGGCTACCCGACCTTCCTCATGGTCAATGACGAGCTGAAGCCCATCGACCGCTGGATGGGATACACCAAGCCGTATCTCGGCACCAAGATGGGTCGCGCGCTTTCGGACCTGAGCACGATCGAAGAAAAGGAACTGAGCTTCGGGGCCAAGCCGACGGCAGACATGGCCGTTCGCCTGGCGGACTACAATGGCGCGGCGGGCGACTACGCGATGGCCGTGACGTACTACCGCAAGGCCGAGAAGCTCGACCCCGCGACTCCCCAGGGAGCCGAGATCTTCGATGCTACGTACTCCGGTTACCGCAAAGACGTCTTCACACAGGACGACGTCCTGCAGGCCGCCGAAACGGCTCTGCAACGGACCGATGCCGGCGGCACCCTCGATGTGTGCGAGCGAATGGCTTTCCTGGGAAAGCAGACCGAGGACAAGCATCTACAGGCGAAGTTCCTGCGGGCGGCCATCGATCGCACGGCAGATGCGACCGACGCCGAGATCGTCAAGCGCCGGGAGAGCATGATGCCGGACTATGCGCTGTACGTCGAGAACGACGGCGCGAAGGCGGTCAAGCTCAAGCGCGCCTCCATGCCCGAGGGATGGATGGAAGATGCCGGCCAATTGAACTCCTATGCATGGTGGGCGTTCGAAAGCGGCGTCGACACCAAGGGAGCGTTGGCCCTGGCGCGGAAGGGCGCCGACTTGGCCGCCCCGGGCAAGGAAAAGGCGATGATCCTCGACACCGCGGCCGAGCTCTGCAACGCGCTCAACGACTGCCACGAGGCCGTCGCTCTGACCAAGCAGGCGATGGCGGAGGATCCCGAAAGCGAGTACTACAAGAAGCAGCTCGACCGCTTCCAGGATCTGCTCGCGACCCAGAAGTAGATCGCGCGAACCGAAGAGTCCGGATCCGGAGCGCCGGACGAGGACTCGGACTAGCTCGTGATGTGACGACGAGAACGACGGGTTCGGCCAACCGCCGGGCCCGTCTTCTTTGTTGCGAACGATCCGGCTCCCTCCCCTGCGTGCCCGCTGCATGAATGTTGGTGAGGGCGACGCCCCGTACCTGGCACAATCCCGGCGAACCGAACCAGGATGGAGGATCGCGAGCCATGCCAAGAATCGAGCTCCGGCCAGCCGACCCATCGCACTGGGCCGACGCCACGAATCTCCACGTGCGTCCGGATCAGGAGAGCTTCGTTCCTCCCGTCGAAGAATCCCGGCTGATCGATCTCTCGGATACTGAGCTGGCCCACGAGCCATTGTTCATCTGGAGCGGAGGAATCCTGGTCGGCTTCTGTTCCATCTACTGGCCGACTCGGCACTCGAGGCGGGTCTTCCTCGGCGGCTTCCTGATCGACGCGAAGCATCAGGGACGGGGACTGGGAAAAGCGGCCTTCGACGCGCTGCTCATGAGGGTCCGGGATCGTCATCCCGACTGCCGGCTCGTCACGCTCACCGTGCATCCGGACAACGTGACCGCGCAGACCCTCTACCGAAACGCCGGCTTCGTCCCCACCGGCCGGGAGATCGCCGGGCACCTGGTGTTCGACCGAGCTCTCCACCCGCCGGACCGGCGCCCCTATCCCGCACCCTGACCCGTCCGGACCGGCGCACCCTCTCGAACTCACCCCCACCCGGAGCGGCACCGCCTCCCCGCGCCTTGACCACCGGAGCGCGAGTGACGTTCCGCGATACGGCCACGGCCTACCGGATGACCACGACGCGTCGGGTCTGGGTCCCCCGTCCGTTCGAGGCCGAGAAGAAATACGTTCCACTCGGAACGAGCCGTCCCTTCGCATCCCGGCCGTCCCACTCGACGCGATGGTCTCCCGCGGCGGTGCTGCCTCGATAGACCTCGCGCACGACCCGGCCATCCACGGTGTGCACGTCGATCGCGACCGACCCGGTCTCCTGCGTCGACCACTGCAACGTCACGCGATCAGTGGCCGGATTCGGCATCGCGGTCCCGAGCACCAGCCCCGTAGGCAAGGTCGGATCAGACGGAACAGAGGCGGGACTCAGATCGGTCGCGTGGACGATGCGCGTCTCCGACCCGCCGACCACGAACCCGTCGCTGGTGGGATACACGAAGCTCGGCCTCGGCACCGGCGGGTCGAGCACGGTCCAGGTCGCTCCGCCATCGGTCGTGCGTTGCGCTTGCGGACTGGACGAGGCGTAGCACGCGAAACCGACGTTCGCGTCGCGAAAGTTGAGGTCGGTCGTTCGGACGGACGAGACCTGCGTCCAGGTAGAACCGCCGTTCGTCGTACGGTAGATCCCGAACGAGAAGAGTGCAGCGAGCCCGTTCTGGTCGTCGAACCAATGCATGTCGATCATGGCGCCCGGAAGACCGCTCACTGGCACGGACGTCCAGTTGGCCCCCCCGTTGGTCGTCCGGTAGAGCGCGGCCGCCGTGCTGATGCCGCCACCGACGAACCCGGTCGTCGTGTTCAGGAACTCGATCGCGCCCCCCGAGAAGGAGGCGGAGATCCCGCTGCTCCAGGAGCTCCAGCTCGCACCGCCATCGGTGCTCCGGAAAACCGGGATGGCGGTACCCCCGACGCGGTAGCTGGACAGAAAGAACGCACCGCCGATCCACGCAGAATCGGTGGCGCGGTTCGAATTGGGAAGCAGCACGCTCGACCAGCTGTCGCCACCGTCGTCCGTATAGCGCACCTGGTCGTAGGCGCACACGACCCCATGCGCATCGTCGGAAAAGCAGATCGTGGAGACACGGTTCAGGTCGGGAGAGCCGGCCGGCACGTACCAGTTGCGACCGCCGTCGTCGCTCCGCATCCAGGTTTCTTCGCTCCCGATGGATCGTTCGTTCACTGCGAAGAGGATCCCGCCGGGAGTGCCACCCATCATGTTGATCGGGGCCGGCCTGCCGCCGTCCAGCGTCTGGGTCGCGTTCGTGAAGGCAATGCCGTCGTCGGAGTAGAGCTGGTCCCCGTTGGTGGACGACGCGAGGAGGCGTCCGGACGGCAGACGGGTCAAGCCGAGAAAGCCCAGCGCCTCGTGATTGACTCGCTGCGTCCAGGAAGATCCGCCGTCGGTGGTCTCCCACAGCTCGGCGCCTTCCAAGTGCGTCACGGAGAACCAATGCATCGTATCGACCGCGACGGTTCGATGACGGTAGAGCGGTGACACGAACTGGTCGTGGTGGGTCCAGCTGACTCCACCGTCGGTCGTCTCCCAGTACTGAAAGTCTGCGGTGACGAATCCGTGCTGGGGGTCCACGAAGTAGGTGTCCCGGTATCCGAACGCATCGAACGCGAACATCTGGTTCCAGGTCTGCCCGCCGTCGGTGGTCCGATGGGCCACGTCGTCGCCGACGACGATTCCCACAAGCTCGGACGACCAGTGCTGGGCCGCGATCGAGCCGATCCCGGGTCCGATCGAGACCCAGCTGTCGCCGTCATCGGTCGATCGAAGGACGATCCCCCCGTTGCCGGCGGCATCGAGACGGCCGGAAGCCCCACGGTCGAGCGCCCAGAGGGTCGTGCCCGCGGGATTCGCCACCTCCTCCCAAGTTACGCCGTCATCGACCGAGCGGAAGATCCCCGGCGCCGCACCGGCGGCCAGGAGGGTGCCGTCGGGCAGGATCTCCAGGGCATGGAGGTCCGCGGTGAAGGCATTGATGTCGGTAATGAGCTGCCAGCTCTCCCCCCCGTCCTCCGTTCGCACCACCGAACCGCGCTCACCGACCCCGTAGCCCGTGAGGTCATCGACGAAGGCGAGGTCGTGAATGGCGTTTCCCTGCGGCCGAGGCTGTGCCCAGGAGTAGGTCGTGGCTTCCGCGGGAAGTACCTGCCAAGTCAGGAGGATCGCTCCCAAGAACGTGGACGGGGATCCGAGACGGCGAATCCAACGGGAATCGGCGAACGCTGACCCCCGCGAGGTTCGAAACGGGCGAGACCACGAGCCGGCAGCGGGGACCAGGGATGAACGGGGCACGATTCCTCCGGGTTCGATTGGATTTCGACGTGCGGCCTGGCGGGAATGAGTCGATCCGGTGCCGTTCATGATACCTGGATGTTGCGGCACCCGAACGTCTGATTCTGCTAGGATTTCCCGGTCCACTTCGCGTCCTCCTCCGGCCGATGTCCGATCGCGCCCTCGCGATCACGGCCGCGGAAACCGGACGCGGATCGGGAGCCGGGCCCCGTCGCGTCGATCGATCCGAAACTCGAAAGCGAGACCGCGCATGACCAAGAGACTGATCCCCGCCGTCGTCGTTGCCCTCGTCCTGTCGACCTGGAGCCTCGGGCGCGCAACGGCGGAACACTTCGAAACCCTCGCGGAGGCGCAGGCGGCCGCCGCGGCGCAGGAGAAGCCACTCCTGATCGACTTCTTCGCAGACTGGTGCGGGCCGTGCAAGGCGTTCACGAAAGCGACCAGCGAGGATGCGGACATCCAGAAGCTGCTCGAGAGCGTCATCCTCTACAAGGTGGACGCGGAGAAGGGCGACGGCATCGAGCTGGCCAAGACCCACGAGGTGCATGCCTATCCCACCTTCATGATGGTCGACGCCAAACTCCAGCCGGTCGACCGGTGGCTCGGATACTCCAAGGACTACTTCCAGTCCAAGATGGACAACGCGCTCGTCGACGTCAGCACGATCGAGGACAAGCGGGCGCGCTTCGAGAAATCCCCGAGCGCCGACCTCGCTGCGCGGCTGGCGGGTGTCGAAGAGGCGTACGGACGGTACGCCCCGGCCGTCGCCTACTATCACAAGGCGCAGGAGCTGGATCCCGGGACCTCGCGCGCGGCGGAGATCTTCGACGCGACCTACTCCGGGTATCGCAGCAAGGAAAAGGTCTTCGATGCCGCCGAGGTCCGCAAGGCCGCCGACCAGGCGCTCTCCGGGGCCGAGCCGGGGGACATTCTCGACATCTGCGCTCAGATGGCGCAGGTCGCCAAGCAGAACGAGGACGCTCCGATGCGCGCGCAGTACCTGAAGACCGCCATCGAATCCACGCAGTCCAGCCAGGATCCGGGAGTGCTCGCCCGTCGCGAGAGCCTGATGCCGGAGTACATGCTGTACGTGGAGAAGAATCCGGCGAAGGCGGTCGAGCTCAAGCGTGCCGCCATGCGCGAAGGATGGATGGAGGACGCGGGGCAGCTGAACTCCTACGCCTGGTGGGCGTTCGAGAACGGAGTGGACCAGGAAGAAGCTCTCGCCCTCGCGCGCAAGGGCATCGAGCTGGCCGCGCCCGGACGTGCAAAGGCACAGATCCTGGACACGGCGGCGGAGCTTTGCAACGCGCTCAACAACTGCCATGAGTCGGTCGATCTGACCAAGCTGGCGATGGCCGAGGATCCCGACAGCGAGTACTACAAGAAGCAGCTCGACCGCTTCCAGGAGATCCTCGCTTCCAAGGACTGAGCACAGATGCCGGGCGCATGACTCCGGGTGGTCTGCGCGGATCAAAGGAGCGCTGCTCGCGGCGGGTCGCCTGGACCGGGCCGCGAGCAGCTCTTTTTTTCAGGCGGGGCTGGTCTCGCCGGTGCTCACCAACTCCGTGGGGTTCCGGCGCAGGAGCACGAGATTTCGCAGATAGATGAGCACTCCGCCGCACTCACCGATGATGAAGACGGGATCCCGGCGATGAATCGCGTAGGTCAGGAGGACCAGGCTTCCCGCGATCGACAGGTACCAGAAGGCGAGCGGAATGACGCTCCGCTTCTTTCGCTCAGAAACGAGCCACTGCACCAGGAACCGTGAACCGAAAAGCCCCTGGCCGGCCAATCCGATGAAGAACCATCCGTTCATCGCGCGTCTTCCTTCCGAATCGAGCCTGCTGACCGCTGCGCATTCCCAGACATCCGATCCGAAAAGGTAGCACGGCCCCGGTCCCGGGTTCGCAGTACCGGATCCCGTAGGTTGGGCTGCCCCGGGCTGGACCTCCCGAGCCCGCTGGGGCGGACAATGGGCTACCGGCCGTCCAAATCCTGGCCGGCTCCCGTCGCCTCAGCTACCTCGATCGGAATCGGCCGGCAGGGGGACTCCGGGCAACGGCCACCGCCTGTATCCCATTGATCTGTAAAGCCTTGTGTATCGATCCCCGAACTCGGCGAGGTTCAGACGAACGCCCGCTGACAGGGGTGGAGCAGATGGCACCCGGCTTGTTTTGCCGAGGACATGGGCAAACCTGACCGCACATCCAAGAGCGGGGCGGCCTCCGACGCGATCGCGCGGGTTCGAATCCCGACGGGGTTCCGGAGCGGGTTCGCGATCGGAACCGTGCTCCTCGTCGCCGTGGTCACGACCGCTCGCGCCGCTCATCAGGCCGTGCTCGAGTGGAACGGTCCGTACTACGACGCGATCCGATCATCCGGCGACGAACCGGTCGACGATCCGGTCGTCGACATCCCCTTCTCCCGTCCCTCCGCCGTGGCGGTACGCGAACACGGAGGCCGACACGTCGTCTACGCGTTGGACGCCGGAAACGCCCGCATGCAGGCGTTCGAGGTCAACGCCCAGTACTTCGCCCAAACCCAGGCCGACCTGACTTATCGTGCGTCCGGTGCCTCGGCCGCCGATGAGTGGGACGATGACGAGATTCGCACACTCCAGTGGCGATCGACGCCGCGACAGTGGATCCTCCCTGCCACCGAGCTCGTCGCCCTCGACGGCGTAATCTGGTCCCGCGTCGACGATCTGACCGGGCATGTCGCGGCCGACCATGTCTACACGGTGGCCTACGACGGCATCGCGAGCGGTCCGACCGTCTTCTTCCCCGCCGGTTCGCTGACCGCGGATTCGGAGATCACGATCGAGTACCTCGTCTCCGACAACCAGACCGGCGCCCCGGATGCACCCGGAGTGGGAGACGTCGACTACGGAATCGGTGCGGGCGCATCCAAAGTCCTGACGGAGATCGACGAGAGCTCCGGCGGACCGAGCAGCTTCCAGGACCTGACCGCCCTCGTCGCTTCGGAGAACTCACGCACCGCGACATCCGACGACCTCTTCTTCCTCGATGCCGCGGACGACTCGCCCGACCTCGACGAGCAGCTCTTCTACTATACCGTGGACTTCCTCGGGTTCGTGACCTTCGGCGAAGCCTACGACGGCACCCTCACCGCGCCTCGCGGCGTCACGGCCGTGACCCTGGAAGCATCCTCACCCGCCGCCGTCTCCGTCTCCAGCGATGCCGGCCCGTTCGACCAATCGTCGGCGACGATCCTCGACGACAACCAGGTCACGGGACATCGCTACGACGTCGATGTCGCGGGCCTCTTCGTTACCATCACCGATGCCAACACCGGACGCGTCCTGCTGGTGGACGCCGACCATCTTCTTCTCGCCGATCCGTACGAGGGGATTCCCGGCCTCAGCCTGCCCCGCAACATCACTGCGGGCGGCTCGATCACGATCCAAACCACGCGGGCGACTCCGCGCCGCTACCTCTTCGTCGCGGACACCGGCGCGGATCGGCTCAAGGTGATCGGCGCTGCCGATGGGGCGTCGTTCGTGGGCGACTGGCTGCCGAAGGACGCGCGCAGCGTCGTCGCGCAGCCCGGCGTGGGCGCCGGCTCCGATCCGGCGGAGGACTACGAGGAACAGACGCCCGGCACCGTACCACCGGGCTTCCGGCACTGGACCGCGACGTTCCCGATCGCCGAGGGCTCGCTCGAGACCATCGACTTTGCCGGAGACGGGACGTGGACGCGCGTCGATCGTCTTCTCGATACCGCAGCGGGAGATCGCGTGTTCACCCTGGACCCGGAAACAGGACGGATCGACTTCGGAGACGACATCCACGGCCGCATTCCGCCGGCCAATACGACGTTCTCGTATTCATACTCCGTCACGCCCGACCTCCTTCTCTATGGCGCTACCGGATCGGGTCCGGGACAGTTCCGCAATCCACAGGGCATCGCGGGGGTTCGCCACGGAACGAGCGACGCGATCGATCTCTTCGTCTCCGACACGGACAACGGCCGGATTCAATGGCTGCGCTTCCAGCCGGAGAATCCGGCGCTCGGCATCCCCTGGCAGATCGAACCGATCACCCAGTGGAGCTCTGCCTCTGCCCCGGGCGATCTCCTCGATGGTCCGACCGACATCGCCGTCCAGCTCGTCTCCGGCAGCACGTCCCAGGCCTGGATCGTGGTCGCAGACTCCGGCCACGACCGGGTCGTTCTCTATCGTGCGAACCTCACCGGTTCCCAGCCACCGTCGTTCGTCGGTGCCTACGGATCCACCGGCGATGGCTTCGGGCAGCTGCGCGAGCTCGTGGGAGTGGCCGCGGACGTGCGCGCCACGGGACTCGATTTCTTTGCCGTCGACGCGACCCGGGAGCGCATCCTCCGCTTCTCCCCGGCTCCCGAACCGTCGCTGACCGTCGACTGGGCATCGGCGAATTGCTACGCCCCCAGCGGCTCCTATCCGATTTCGTTCTTTGCCGGATCGCCCCCGCTCGGAGGCTGGGTCGACTTCTACTACGACGATGTCCCGCAATTGGACGAGGCTCAGGCACAACCGTGCTTCTCCGCTCCGATCTCCGCGGCGGAAACGTCGGTCAGCTGGAAGTTCTCGGAGACGCCCGGCGGTACGCCCGCGCCCGGCACGTACTATGTCTTCGGAGTACTGCGCGACTCCAAGGGAGAGCTCGTCGCTGCGGACTCCACTTCCGCAACCGAGACGGTTTGCATCTCTCCACTCCTCGACCCCGGTTTGGCCTTCGTCGACGGAGTGGATCTGGACCATACGATCTCCGTCGGCAACGACTCCCGTCGCAACGTCCGCGTGGTGATCGAGTACCCGGACAGCGCGGCCGCGGTCCACGTCAGGGCGACCTTCGACCCCGATCAGCTGGAGATTCTGGGCATCTCGGCCGGTGATCCCTGGGAGGGCTTGGGCGCCACCGACGTCGACTTCGAATCGTCCTACGACAACGGCGCCGGAACGTTCGAGTTGACGTCCAGCGCGACGAACGCACCGATCGGACTTCTGGGATCGGGACGAGCCGTGGCCCATATCAGCGTGCACTCGCGTGCGATCCTCACCGGAAGCAAGCGGTTCTTCGATGGGACGCTGGCGTTCGACAAAGCGAGCTGCTGGATGGAGGATCCGCGCGGCGTTCGTCCCGAGGCGATGCGTCTGATCGATCTCGACGTGCGCTCTGCCTATCTGGGAGACCTGGCTTCGCCGAGCGGGGCGGAGGGATCGATTCCTGCACTGGCCCCCCGCCCGGACGGCAAGATCGACTTCTCGGATCTGATGATCTTCACCCTCGGATGGAACGGAAACGGGCATCGACGGGATCGGATCGCGGACCTCGGACCCGCCACCGGCACCGCACCGAATCTGGAAGCGAGCCCCGACGGCCGTTGGGACATCGACGATCTGGTCGCGTTCACGACGATGTACAGTTGGACGAACACCAACGGACAGCTCCGCGCAGATACTCCGGACTCGATCGATCCGTTTCGGGAGACGTTTCCCCTGGTGGCGGACGACTTCCGTATCGAGCGGCGCCGGCCGGAGGGCGATGAGGCGCTGATCTCAACGCGGAACGCGACTGCCCAAGCTGCCGACAGTCCCGTACTGCCGCGGGTCACGTTCGAAATACCAGACGGCCCCTACGTCACCGGCGACCGCATCCGCTGTGACCTTTGGTGTGAGGACGTCGCCGACCTGACCGGAGCGCACATCGCCCTGCGCTACGATTCCACCGCCTTCGCGCTCGAGGACGTCGAAGCCGGTCCTTTCCTGCACGGGAGCCAGGGATCGCTCTTCCTGCCCGTCGAGGGAACCGGCTGGCTCGATCTCGCGACCAGCAAGCTCGACCCGGAACGCCCTGGTTCGTCCGGTCGCGGCGCCATCGGTCGTCTGGTTTTCCGGTGTCTGCGACCTGCGCCCTTGGACGTCCGGTTGGGCTACGAGCTCCGCTCTTCCTCCAATCGATCCATCGCAACGAGCACCGGGCAGGACGGCGGCGAACCCGCAAATCCGGACGCGACCCCGCTCCTTCTGGTCGACTCCGGATTCCCGAATCCGATCACACCGACAACCACCGTGACCTTCACCCTCTCACGCTCGGCGTTGGTTCGAGCCGCTCTCTTCGATGTGGCGGGACGTCGGATCCGGGATCTCTGGAACGGCAGCCTTCCCCCGGGCAGCCACGTCCTCCCGGTCGGAGACTCGACAGACTTCGGCCGCCGCCTCGCGGACGGAGTCTATCTGCTGCGCATCGACGCCGACGGAGCCCGGCATACCCAGAAGCTGATCGCGATCCGTTGAGCCGTCCGGTGGCGACCTGTCGGCTCCCGTGACGAACCCGACGCACTCGACGATGTCGAATCGCGGTGCCGTCGGATTCATTGACCCGAGACGTGGAGCCGCGTGCGATCTTGGGCTGGACGTCAGGGTCGCGCGGCTCCTCGGTAGACGAGCCGTCGGGTGGTGTGCACGCCCGCAGCTTCCAGGCGCAGGAAGTACACACCCGCGGCGCTCTTTGCGCCCGTGCCGTCTTCGCCGTTCCATCTCACTTCGTAGTCCCCGGCGGGCACGCTTGCCCGGTCGACGAGAGTCCGTACCTGCCGTCCCCGAACGTCCAGGACGTCGAGACGAACGGACGACTCCGCGGAGAGCTCGTAGCGGACTTCCACCTCGGAGCTGAACGGATTGGGGCTCGGGAGAGACAACTCCACCCCCGGTCGAGTGGTCGTGTGGGTCGGAATCGAGCCCGGCGCGTCGAGAGTCAGCGTCACATAGCTACTGGGTTCGACCACCGTCCCGTCGCTCACGACGACGTTGTAGACACCCACGTCACCTTCCTGCACGTCGGAGATGGTCAGGGTATCGGTCGCAGACCCCGACATGTGTCCGTCGTCCGCCAGGGGGACGAGGTCCTTCTGCCACTGGAAGGTCAGGGACGAGTTCGGAACTGGTCCGGCAGGCACGACCCAGAACTGCGCGGCGGCCCCTGGTGGAGCAGTCGTACTCACCGGCTCGACCGAGATCAGGCTGTTGGGGCAGTCCGTGAAGGAGATGTAGTAGTAGATGGTGGGCGCAAGGACGGACTCCGTCTGGTCGCCCGTGCTCGAGGACACGCTGAGCTCGTAGTCGCCGGGAGGCAGGCGGCCGCCCACGGAGACGTTCCCCGGGTCTCCCAAGTCGATGAGGACCGGCGCAAAGCCGTCGATCGGCTGGAGGCTGAGCCGGACGTAGGCCACTCCCCCGGAGGCGGTCGTCGTGGAATCGGAGAGCTGGTACTCCTGGCAGCTCGGAACCGTGAATGCGGTCCTCTGCTCGGCTGCCGCCCCGGCCACCCCAAATCCGTCGATGGTGCACGAGGATTGCAGACGGCCGTAGATCGCTCCCGGTGTATCGGACGAGTACTGGTATGCCGCGGCGCTCCCGCGGCAGTCCGGGTTGCAGGCGGCGTCGACCACCATCACACTTGCCGTATTCTGCCAAATCGAAAAGTCGCCTGGACCGTTGAGGAACGACTCATCGCCGACCGGGGTCGGCCCCACTTCGGCATGCGCTTCCAAGGATCGCTCGTCCTCGGTGAGGATCACTGCGGACCGAACGCCGTGGACGCAGACGAGGATCAGTGACACGGCGAGAGGAACGATGACGTTGGCGTGTCGCATGAGGGGCCTCCGATTGGCGAACGCAGCAACGAGCTGGCCGGCCCTCCCCGGGTTGCCCGGACCCGAACGAGCTCGACCTTCTCCTATCAGGGGCAACACTGCAGCGACGAGAACCGCACGCAAGAAAATGACTCCTGCTCCGGCCGACCCGCAGCCCCAGGACCCCGAGCGGTCGGGGCTCACGCTTTCCCCACCTCGAAAAGAGAGGCGATCGGGGCGAAGCTTGCCCGTCAGCGGTTTCGCGGCGTGACAAGGTGGGGATTCTCGGGGACCGCCGACTCCGAAAGCACGAGAGCAGCGCGTCGTGACCGAGCCCCGGATGCGCGCTACACTCGGTCCCAGGCAAAAAATGGGATGCGACTTCCTACCCTCGTCCATCTCATCCGTGCCGAAGTTGTCCCTGCGGGTGGGTGAAGTGGGGTCCCCGCCCTGCGAACAAGAAACGAGTCTTGACTCGGCGGAGTGCGCCCATGGCGAAGCGAGTGGTGCTGGCTTCTCTGTTGTTAGGGGCCATCGTTACCGGCGTCTCGGGATGGCAGAGATTCCCACCAACGGCCGAGAACTTCGAGATCGGTGCTTTCCGCTCCTGTGACAAGGCCACCTACATCGCCAGCGGAATCATCGCAGAGATGGATACGGTAGCGCATGGTGCCTACTCGAGCGGAGCGGCGAAGTCCTGGGTGCGCGCCGAGTTGAGTGTCAGCGAGTTCCTGCTCGGTGACCCAACGTCCGATTCGACGCTGACCTTCGTCTCGTTCCGATACCCCGGGGGGTTCTATCCAACTACTGGAGAACGGTACATCGTCTTTCTCGAACCATCCTGGGATGGAATGTGGCAGTTGGTCGATGGCAACTTCCTCACACATCTCGTAGGCGACTCGGCGCAGGTCGCTTGGCCTGATACCTCTTTGTCTCTGACTGGAATGAGGGGTTTGGTCGACGCGCGACTCGAGCTGCGGTCACCGGTCTGGCAAGACTCCGCCGCCAACCTGGTCCTGCGTGGTCGGATTCTTGGACCTGAGTTGCGATCCTGCGGGACATACGATGGTCCGACGTACGTGGTCGTAGACTCCGTCCTGAAAGCTGAGACATCTGCCGGAGTATCACCGGGCGACACCGTAGCCGTGAATCGTCGTTTGGGACCGGGTACGACTCCTGATCTTCTTGTAGGGAGCTCGATGCTGCTGTTTCTTGGGGAATCGGGGCCGGGAAAGTTCGAGCTGGGACCGTCCCTGTGGAGCGCGTGGTCAGAAGAAGAGGGTACGCTATCGATCCGGTCCCAAGGCTGTAACGAG
>JAGQHR010000139.1 GCA_020431745.1 Candidatus Eiseniibacteriota bacterium | reverse complement strand
TCCGCGATCTGGTCATCGGTGCAGGAGACGTACTTCCAACGGTTGGCCCACGGCGTTCCCCGAATCACCGCTGCCCGCGAGATCGCGAAGGAGCTGCGCGAGCATCCCTTCGTCGATCGGGAGTCCTTGAAGGTCATCAAGCCGAAGGACTCGAAGTACGGGGACCCGCACCTCGAGCTCACCTGGAAGGGACGCCGGCCGGAAGACTATTGGCTACTGCACGAACGTCTCGACATCAAGCCGAACTACCTGTATCCGCGGGTCGCGTGCGACCTGGTCGCGAGCTTTCGACTGAGTCTGGGGGACGAGACTCCTACGGTCGTGTTCTGGTCGGGAGTTGGTTCCAAGAGATGGGGGCGCCGGGACGCCCCACGAATCATCGAAGCGTGGCGCACCCGGCAGAAACAGTGACGTCGAGCGAGATCTGTAGCACGCGACTGTCCTGCCCGACTGACGCGCTGGCTTTGCCAAGCTGAGCTAGTTCGCCTCGTTGAACTTCTGCCACCGTCGCTCCAGACGGTGCGGATCGGGACTAACGTTCCCGCAACAGCGCGGTGATCTCGCGGCGGGCGGCCGAGACGGCCGGAGGCAGACCGCCGATGACGCCCGTGAGCACCGCCAGGAGCACGCCGCCGATCATCTCCTGAGGGCCCGTGCGGAGGCCGAATGTCACCTCGCTGAAGGTGAGGAAGTTCGTCGTCCCCGTGCTCACCCCGTTGAGCGGGAGCGCCAGCACGACGCCGATCACGCCCGCGACCAATCCCAGGATTGCCGCTTCGAAGACGAACGCTCCCAGGATGGACCGGCGGCGGAAGCCGAGCGCGCGGAGCGTGCCGATCTCGCGGGCCCGCGCCGCGACGTGGGAGTACATCGTGTTGGCGGCCGCGAAGCAGGCGCCGAATCCCATCAGGATGGCGAGTGCGTTGCCCAGGACCACGAACTGCTGCGAGGTGGCGGTCGTCTGTTCCTTGAAGTACGCCGGCTCGGTTTCGGCGGAAAGCTTGAGCCTTTGGTCGCCTTCGATCTGTGCGATCAAAGCTTCCGCCTCGTCGGGAGAACCGGTGCGGACGAGCACCGACGAGTAGGTGTTCTCGCGCCGGAAGGCGTTGCCGAGATCGTCCGATGCACCCCAGACCTCGGAATCGAACGTGCCGCCGGAGTCGAAGGTGCCGACGACGGTGAACTCCAGACGTCCGAGCTTGATTTGCTTGCCCAGCGCGAGCCCGGGGAAGCGTTCCGCCAAACGGCGTCCGACGATGATCTCGCCGACGCCGGGCCGGAACTGGCGGCCTTCGACGATCTTGAATGCGGGACGGAGCAGGAACGCGACCTCGTCCACCCCACGCAACGCCACGTTGCTCTCGCTGCCGTCGCTGCGCTTCAGGATCTGTAGGATGACCAGCTCGCCGGACGCGAGCGGCTCCCCGCTGGGACCGGTGGCGATGCCCGGGAGGGTGCTGAGGATGCGGAACTTGTCCTTCTCGAAGTAGCTCTCGGTCTCGGCCCGGGCCCCGTCGCGCAGCACGATGACGTTGGCGGCGTCGCCCTTGCTTCCCAGGGACGCGCGGAGGCCGGCGGCCAGCGAGAGCACGCCGACGTAGACCAGGACGACGAATGCGATCGAGGCGATCGTCATCAGGGTGTTGCCGCGCCGCACGAAGAGCGTCCGGATGTTGTACTTGATCGGGATCTGCATCGCTCCTCCTCCCCCTAGGCCAGCTTGCGGAGACCGTCGACGATCGAGAGTCGGGCCGCCTGCCACGCCGGGAACCCGCCGCTGACCAATCCGATCAGGATTCCCAGGCCCAACGCGAGCAGGGCTACGGGCGGGGTGACGGCCAGGGTTCCGAAGATGGGGAAGACGTTCTCCATGCCGCGTGCGGCGCCGCGGACCAGGACGTAGGCAAGCCCGAGCCCCACCAGAGCGCCGCCGAGGCCGACCGCGAGCGACTCGAACATCACGAGGCGGACGACGTGGCCCTGCCGGAACCCCAGGGTCTTGAGGACCGCGACCTCGCTGGTGCGCTCCCGCGCCGCCATCGCCATCGTGTTCGCGGTGATGAAGAGGAGCGAGACCACGATGGCGGCGCCGATCGCCCCCAGGAACATCCGGATGTTGCCGAGCATCTCGAGGAAGGAGAGGCTGAACGCCTTCTCGGTCTCGGCCCGGACCTGCGCCTCGGAGTTCTCGAACATCGCCTCGGCGTGCTGTACGACAGTTCCCACGTTGTCGGGGGAGTCGATCCGCAGGAAGAACGTTCCGACCTGGCCCGGGTTGCCCAGCGCCTCTTCGAGATACTTGCGGTGGAAGTAGATGGACTTCTCCGCGGACGGAGCATTGGGCTCGGTGTAGATCCCGCGCAAGGTGAGCGTGAGATCCACGGGATAGATCGAACCCTTGATGAAGATCTGATCGCCGATCTTCCAGCCGTACTTGTCGGCCAAGGCCTGGCCGCAAATGAACGAGTTGCGTTCTTGGCGCCAGGTCGCGACCTGGTCCTGCGGAATCTGATACTCCGGCCAGACGTCGAGCAACGTCTGGGGATCACAGGAGAACTGGGCGAAGAAGTTCTCCGGCCGTTCGTCCTTGTAGATGCCGCCGAACCAGTTGAGCGGGGTCACCGCGAGGACGTGATCCATCTGCTGGAGACGCTGCCAGTACGATTCCGGGAGCGAGAAGGTGAGGGAGATCGCGCTCCGCACCACGATGCGATTGTCGGCGGAACCCTCTGCGCTCTCCATCGCCGTCAGGACCGCCCCCAGCAGACAAACCAGGATCAGGGTCAGGGACACGCTCGCACCGGTGAGGAAGGTGCGGCGTTTGTTCCGGAGCAGGTTCTTGAGGGATAGCTGGAACATGTCGGATCGGATCTCCGTCTTCGCGTTTCGTTGTGCTCGGCGCGACTACACGGCCCCGGTGTGTTCACGCTGGAGCTGCCCCTTCTCCAAGTGGTAGAGCACGCGGGCGCGCTCGGCCGCTCGCGGATCGTGGGTCACCATCACGGTCGTCTTCTGGAACTCCTGGTTGAGCTGGCCCAACAAGTCCAACACGTCGGACGCGCTCGCCGCATCCAGGTCTCCCGTCGGCTCGTCCGCGAGCAGGAAGGTCGGGGCGGTCACGAGGGCGCGCGCGATCGCGACGCGCTGCTTTTGGCCGCCCGAGAGCTGCTTGGGGTAGTGATCCATCCGGTCGGCGAGCCCGACCAGCTCGAGCGCGGTCTCCACCTTGAGCCGGCGATCCTGCCGGGAGAGGCTGGCCAGCTTGAGGGGGAGCTCGACGTTCTCTCGCGCCGTCAGCACCGGGATCAGGTTGTAGAACTGGAAGATGAAGCCGACGTTGCGATGCCGCCACGGAGCGAGCTCCCCTTCGCCGAGCTGCGCGATGTCGGAGCCGGCGACCACGATCCTTCCCGAGGTGGGGGAGTCGACGCCCGCCATGAGATTGAGCAGAGTGCTCTTTCCGGATCCGGACGGCCCCATCAACGCGACGAACTCGCCCTCGGCGATGTCGAGGTCGATGCCTTCCAGCACGGGGATCTCGAACTGGTCGCGTCGATAGACCTTGGTCACGCCGCGGAGTTGGATCAGGGGATCGGACATCGGATCTTCCTCTCGGGTCGAGGTCTCGTACCGGCAAGCCGAGGCGGTGCCGTTTCGTAGGCGAATTCGTTCCGCCGCAGCCTGATGCTCGATCCGTGTCGGCTGCCGACGGTCGCGGGATCATAGCAAGGTCAGGCGGGTCTTGCTGCCCCGGACCTGAAACGGCCCGGGAACGGGGCTAGGCACGCAGATCGGTCGGGGAGTATCGTTCTCTCGCGTCGCGAGCCGCCCGTCGGGTCATCGATTCGGTCGGCTCCCGTTTCGGGGATCAGCGTCCCCGAACTGTCGGTCGTCCCCCCTTCGACAGCGAGGTCGGTACGGAATCACCGCGCCGTCTCCGCATCCGTCAAACCATGGGAGGTCGTACCGTGAAACCCGCACCCCTGTTCGCGGCCCTGCTCGCCTGCGGACTCGCCATCGCCGCTCCGGCATCCCGAGCCGAGCTTCCCGATGTCGACGTCACCGTGAATCCAGCCGATGCTCTCGAGGGCCTGGTGTTTTCTCCGACCATGCCGAGCCCCGCGCCGGCGTCGGTCAATACGATCACGATTCGCAACGCGTCGAACCAGCCGATGCCGGGTGTACTCGTGGAAGTCGTGCGCGGGGGACCGTGGAATCTGTGCTCCGGTGTCACGTTGATGGGGATCACCGACGCGGCCGGTCGAGCGGTGATCACCCTGGGTGGGGGCGGTATGTGCCTCGACGACGTCGGGAGCGCTTCCCTGATCACGGCGAACGGCGTCACCGTCCGGAGGTATTCCAACGTGAAGTCGCCGGACTTCGACGGGGTTTCCGGCAACTTGCGCGTCGACCTGCCTGACCTGGTCCAATTCTCCAGTGAGTTCCTCGATCACCAGCCCAACCGGTGCCACGACTACGACAACAACGAGAACACCGGGCTGGAGGACGTCATCATCTTCGGATCGGCGTTCACCGCGGGCGCCTCCTGCGCGCCGTAGAACCAGGGTGCTCTTTGCGTCCCCACCGGTGCCCACGACGGGGAGGACCCAAGCCAGGTGGTCGGCCGCGGTTGACGACGAACGACGGCGTTCCTGCTCCGAGCTGCCGTTCATTCGTCATTCGGTCATCCGGTCCGTCGATCCGTGGGGCCGCGGGCCTGAGGATGTCGCCCCCGTTCGGCGCTTCGCCCGATGAGCTTGAGGCGGTGCCCGTCCGGACCTATCCTTCCGGTCTATGCAACGGCGTGAGCTCGAACGGGTGTTGGCGGGAGGAGCACCGTGGCTACCCCGGAAGGATCGAGAGCGACTTCTGGATCGCCTGGGTCGCATTCTGGCGGGGGACGATCGTATCGACGCCCTGGCGGAGTGTGCATGGCTTCCACCCTCGACCGCGGACGCAGCGAAGAGCCGTCCAGGTCTGGAAGCAGGGGCCGATCGAGAGGCGAGCGGTGTTCTCGTTCTGACGGAGCGTCGCCTCGTCTTCGTAGAGCTCGAGAAGGCTCGCGGCGGTGTTCGGGCTGCCGACCGAGCGCAGATCCACGACGCGCGGATCACCGAGGGTTCGTGGCTCCCCGTCCTCGAGACGGATGTCGGCGGAACAACCTGGCGCTTCTCGATCTTCTCCGGCCGGTCCGCGGCGCTGCGGGCGAGGGATCGGCTCCGGCAGCCGGGCACGGCGGAGAGTGATCCGATCCAGCGCACTTCCTCCAGCGAGGACCCGGCGCCTCCCGCCATGGGCGAAAATCTGCAGGAACGGACGCGCGAGCTGCTCGAGCGCGTCGATCTCGTGTTCTCGCGGGGAAAGGCGTGGGCGGAGGAAGTGCTCGAGTCGGCGCGTCCGCGTCCCGAGATCGCCCCGGCTGGGGAGTCCCCGGGTTTCGATGCTGAGATCCTCTTCCAGGAGGCGAAGCAGGCCTATCGGTTGTACACGGACCTCGAGGGTCTGGGAGACCTCGGGTCCTTTCGGGACGCGTATCGGAACGATGTTCTCGCCCTCGCGGCCTTGACGGCCCTTTCGGATGGAAACCTCTCGGCCGGCGAAATGACCTTTCTGGTCATGCTGCTTCTCCCTTTGCGGTCGGACTCGACCGGCAACGTTTCGCATGATCTCGCGGACCCAGTCCGGACGGAGGAACGTGGCACCCCCCGAAACGAGCGACGGGGGGCAAGTCGACCTTCGGAGAGCGCAGGAACCGGACAAGTGGCGGAGTTCTTCGCTCACCCCTCGTATCCGTCGGAGTGGGGCGAGCGGCTCCTGTATTCTTGGGACGACGTGCTGGCCGACCTTCAGCGATCTCGTGTCGAGCTTCCGGGAGACTCTTTCCGTTTGCTGAGTCTGATTGCCGAGGTCGACCGCAACCAGGGGACCTTGCACGCCGATCGGGTCAGAGCCCTCTACGGCCGGATCGCCGAGGTTTTCGCGAAGATCGATGGGCGGACCGGACCCAAGGATGCCGAGCGCTTGCGACGCGTGCATCACCTGGTGCGTGCTCCCGTCCCCGCGCCTGCCCAGCCCGCTGCCTCCACCACGCCCACGGGTTCGACCGCGCCCATGGGATCCTCGGGAGAACCGGAAACTTTGGAAACCGTCCTCCGAGAAATAGACGGTCTCGTCGGGATGGAGGCGATCAAGGAACAGATTCGGACGCTCACGAACGTCGTCAAGGTGCACGAAGAGCGACGCAAGCGGGAGCTTCCCGTGTCCAGGATCTCACTTCACTCCGTCTTCTACGGTCCTCCCGGAACCGGGAAGACAACGATCGCGCGACTTCTCGGTCGGGTCTTCCGAGCGCTCGGTATCCTTGCCAAAGGCCACTTGCTGGAGACCGATCGTGCTGGTTTGGTCGCCGGGTACGTCGGCCAGACCGCGATCCAGGTGGACAAGCTCGTCCAGGAAGCGCTCGACGGTGTGCTCTTCATCGACGAGGCCTACACTTTGAGCCCGGAGGATGGTCGGGATTTCGGCCACGAGGCGATCGAGACGCTTCTCAAGCGCATGGAGGACTACCGGGAGCGGCTCATCGTGATCGTCGCCGGGTATCCCGACGAAATGGAGCGGTTTCTCGAGTCGAACCCGGGTCTGAAATCTCGCTTCAACCGCTTCTTCTACTTCGACCACTACCCTCCGGAGGATCTCGTCCGGATTCTGGAGATCATGGTCAACAACGCGTCCCTCGAGCTGACACGACCGGCGAAACTCGCGGCCCGGGAGGTTCTGGCGGGGCTCTGGGAACGGCGCGACCGGATGTTCGGGAACGGTCGC
Source organism: Candidatus Eiseniibacteriota bacterium (assembly GCA_020431745.1). Taxonomy (GTDB): domain Bacteria; phylum Eisenbacteria; class RBG-16-71-46; order CAIMUX01; family CAIMUX01; genus JAGQHR01. Next base: position 662 of record JAGQHR010000139.1, on the reverse strand, counting down.
CTCGTGCGCAATCTCTTCGAGCGGATGCTGGAGCGGCAAGCGAACCGCATCGCCGGGCTCGCCGAGCTCACGAACGAGACACTCTCTCGGCTCACCAAGGCGGATGTCCCCGAGATCGAAGACCTCGCTTCGTGACCGGGCCGGCGGCGGCCGCGCGACCGGCCGCTCATCACCGGGGTTCGACGGACTTCAGCTTTTCTTTGAGATCCCCTTCGATCTTGAGGAGCTCGGCCTCCGCGATCCTTCGCTGTTCGCGGCCGGCCTTTTGGATCTGCAGTGTCTCCTCGATCGTAGTGATAAGGTCCTGATTGACCTTGCGCAACGTTTCGATGTCGACGATCCCGCGTTCGGTCTCCTTGGCGAGGTCGATCCCACTTTGCTTCAGCATCTCGGCGTTCTTTTCCAGCAGCTCGTTGGTCGTGTCCGAGATCTCCCGCTGGAGCTTCACGGCTTTCTGCTGACGGTAGATCGTGATGGCGATCACGATTTGGTTCTTCCAGAGGGGGATGGTGCTGAGAATCGAGCTCTGGATCTTTTCGACCAACGCCTGATTGCCGTTTTGGAGGAGCCGGATCTGCGGCGCGGTCTGGATGGAGACCATCCGACTCAGCCGCAGGTCGTGGATCTTCTTCTCGAACCGAGTGAGGAACTGGTTGAAATCC
>JAGQHR010000138.1 GCA_020431745.1 Candidatus Eiseniibacteriota bacterium | reverse complement strand
CAGGACGAAACCGTCAAGTCGCCATCGGAACGGAGGTTGATGTTCTCGCAACCACCCGCATCGGTGTTGTTCTGGTAGTCGACCGGATCCTGCGGAGCGGAGGTGTCCTCACCGAGAACTCCCCAGACGCCAGGCGACGGGCAGAAGGTGATTCCGTACGTCCCCTCGACGCAGATCGGCTCGGCGAACGTAACCTCATAGGTGCCACCGGTGGTCATGTTGATGGAGGCATCCGTCGCATTGGCCGGATTGCTCTTCTCATACACATGCACCGTGACGTTTCCGCCCGTGACCCAGAACTCCGAGAAGAAGCCGACCGAAAGGACCTCGTAGGAGCCACCTGCCGGAGGCGTGTGGTCCACACCGAGATACCAGTACGGCGCAGCCGGACCACCGAGGGTCCAGCCCGATCCCGGAGTGTCGTCCGTGCCGTCCGAGTAGTCGATCATGATGTCACAACCGCCGCGATCGCCGGGGGTCGCCGGAGTCACTCCATCCGGGATCACCGTGATCGGATCGGCAGCGTGCGCCATGCCGAGCCCGAGGCCAGCAAGGAACAACGTTGCAGCAAAAATACGCAAAGCTCTCATGTTGCTGTCTCCTGTGATTCCATCGAAAAGCAGCACTGCTACCCGTCGCGGTCAGAGAAGTACGCACAGAGGCCCGACGAAGCGTATTCGTCGGGCGAACGTGCACGATTCCCGGACAGCCGCACTGATGCACGTTTGACAGGCGCCTGAGAGTATCTCGCAATGACTGCGACATGTCAATGCGCCTCCTGCCGATCAGCGAGTGCAACTCACTATTTTGAAATCGGATAGCAGGCAGGCTGTCTCAGTGACCTTACTGTGTAAGGTCGTTCGTACTCCGACCGCGCCAGAATGTCCCACACGTCGCCAGGGCGCTACGGGCATATCCGGTCGGTGCTAGGTATTTTTCCTAGAACCCTCATCCGGAGTCAGCCGAACGAAAATGCGAAACGCCGACCCGCGCCCGGCGGATCGGCGTTTCTGTCTGAGCTGCTCCGTGTCGGCGCAGTCTGCGCGCTGGACTTTGCGCTCGACTGCGCTTCGTCTGCCTCAGTCGGCGAGCATCAAGCGCTCTGCATCTCCTCGTCCAGCAGATCGACTTCCTCTTCCACGGTGTCGGTCGGCAGCGTCCGCAGCTTACGGTACTCCGGCAGACCGGTTCCGGCCGGGATGAGGTGTCCGATCGCAACGTTCTCCTTCAGACCCTGGAGCAGATCGAGGCTTCCCATGATCGAGGCCTCGGTCAGGATTCGGGTCGTCTCCTGGAAGGATGCCGCCGCGATGAACGAGCGCGTCGAGAGCGAGGCCTTGGTGATTCCCAGCAGGAGCGGCTGATAGGTCGCGGGCTTACCACCCTCGGCCCGGATCCGCTCGAGCTCCTCACGCAGCACCACCTTGTCGACGTTCTCGCCGGAGAGGAAGTTGGTGTCGCCCGGATCGTCGATCTTCACCTTCTGCAGCATCTGGCGAATGATCACCTCGACGTGCTTGTCGTTGATCGGCACGCCCTGCAGACGGTAGACCTCCTGGATCTGGTCGACGAGATACTCCTGCACCTCGTTGATGCCCTTGACCCGAAGGATGTCGTGCGGGTTGACCGGCCCCTCGGTCAGGCGGTCGCCCGCGGTGACTTCGTAGCCGTCCTGCACGAAGATGTGCCGTCCGTGCGGAACCTGATACTCCTTGCTGTCCGCCTCGTTCTTGACGGTGATCTTCTTCATCCCGCGGACGCCCTTGGTGATGCTGACCGCACCGTCGATCTCGCTGATGATCGCGGCGTCCTTCGGCTTGCGTCCCTCGAAGAGCTCGGCCACGCGCGGCAGACCGCCCGTGATGTCGCGCGTCTTCGACGACTCGCGCCGAATGGTGGCGAGGACGTCACCGACCTTGACCTGCTGCCCGTCCTGGACCTGGAGGCGCGCTCCGGTCGGAAGGGCGTAGGTGCCGAGAACGTTCTCCGCCTTGTCCACGACCTCGATGTGCGGATGGAGCTGCTTCTCGCGATCCTCGACGATGACGGGAACGCGCTTCTTGGTCGACTCGTCGATCTCGTCCCGGAGGGTGACGCGATCCTTGACGTCGACGAAGCGCACGAACCCCTTCTCGCGGGTCACGATCGGCGTGTTCCAGGTGTCCCACTCGAAGAGCACGTCGCCCTTCTTCACCGGGGAGCCGTCCGCGTAGTAGATGATCGTTCCGTAGCGCGGCTCGTACCGATCGAGCACCGCGCCGTCCTCGCCGTAGAGCACCAGCTCGCCGCGGTGCCCGACGTTGATGAAGCGTCCCTCGTCGGTGACGACGGTCCGGAGATCCTCATAGCGGAGGATTCCGTCGTCCTTCGCCTCGTAGGTGGACTGCTCCACGATGAGGCTGGCCGTTCCACCGATGTGGAAGGTCCGCAGGGTCAGCTGCGTACCCGGTTCTCCGATCGACTGCGCCGCGATCACGCCCACGGCCTCTCCCATGGAGACACTCTGGCCGGTCGCGAGGTCGCGCCCGTAGCACTTGGCACAAACCCCGCGCTTGGACTCGCAGGTCAGCACCGATCGGATCTTGATCGAATCGATGCCCTCGTCGTCGAGCGCGTTGGCCCGCTGCTCGTTGATGAGCTGGCCTTCCTCGATGAGGATGTTCTGACCACGCCGATCCCAGACATCTTCCGCACAGACCCGGCCCCGGACCCGCTCCCGCAGCGGCTCGACGACCTCTTCGCCGTCCTTGAGCGCGCCCTTGATGACGCCGAGGATGGTGCCACAGTCGGGCTCGGTGATGATCACGTCCTGGGCCACGTCGACCAGACGACGGGTCAGGTAGCCGGCGTCCGCGGTCTTGAGCGCGGTGTCGGCCAGTCCCTTCCGGGCGCCGTGGGTGGAGATGAAGTACTCGAGGACGGTGAGCCCTTCCTTGAAGTTGGACAACACCGGCTGCTCGATGATTTCGCCGACGGCTCCGGTCACCTTCTTCTGCGGCTTGGCCATGAGGCCGCGCATTCCCGCGAGCTGCCGGATCTGCTCCTTGGAGCCTCGCGCTCCCGAGTCCGCCATCACGAAGAGCGGGTTGAATCCCTGATCGACGCGCTGGAGGCCCTGGATGGTGACGTCCTCGATCTCGTTCCGGACCCGCGTCCAGATCTCGATGACCTTGTTGTACCGCTCGTTGGTGGAAATGGTGAGGGCGCGGTGCGCCTTGTTCACCTTGTCCACTTCCTTCTGGGCCCGGGCGATGATCTCCTCTTTCTCCGAAGGGATCACGAGGTCGTCGACACCCACCGAGATGCCGGCGCGGGTCGCGAAGGTGAACCCCAGCTGCTTGAGCCGGTCGAGGAAGACCGCCGTGTCCTTCTGCCCGAAGGTGAAGTAGCAGTCCGAAACCAGCTGCTCGAGCTGCTTCTTGTCCAGGGTCTTGTTGAGGTACGGCAGCCCGGCCGGGGTGATCTCGTTGAAGAGGACCCTTCCGACCGTGGTCTCGATGACCTTGCCGGCGATGCGCATCTGAATCCGGGCGTGCAGCTCCACCACGCCGTGCTCGAGGGCCAGACGGACCTCGGTCGCGGAGCCGAACTTCCGCCCCTCGCCACGGGCTCCGCCGCGGACCTTCGTCAGGTAGTAGCACCCGAGGACGATGTCCTGGCTCGGCGTCGCGATGGGACGTCCCGAAGCCGGCAGCAGGATGTTGTGCGAGGCGAGCATGAGCTCGCGGCACTCGATCTGCGCGATCCAGGAGAGCGGCACGTGGACCGCCATCTGGTCACCGTCGAAGTCCGCGTTGTACGCGGTACAGACCAGCGGGTGAAGCATGATCGCCTTGCCCTCGACGAGGACCGGCTGGAACGCCTGGATCCCCAGACGGTGCAGCGTCGGCGCGCGGTTCAGCATCACCGGGTGATCCTTGATGATCTCCGACAGGATCTCCCAGACCTCGGGCCGCTCGCGCTCGACCAGCTTCTTGGCCGACTTCACGGTCTGGCCCCGGTCTTCGAGCTTCTTGATGATGAACGGCTTGAAGAGCTCGAGCGCCATGTTCTGCGGAAGACCGCATTCGTGGAGCTTGAGCTCGGGACCGACCACGATCACCGAGCGCCCGGAGTAGTCGACGCGCTTACCGAGGAGGTTCTGGCGGAACCGTCCCTGCTTGCCCTTGAGCATGTCGCTGAGCGACTTGAGCGGACGGTTGCCCTGACCGCGCACGGCCCGGCTGCGCCGTCCGTTGTCGAACAGAGCGTCGGCCGCCTCCTGGAGCATCCGCTTCTCGTTGCGGAGGATGACCTCGGGCGCCTTGATCTCGATCAGCTTCTTGAGTCGGTTGTTCCGGTTGATGACGCGCCGGTAGAGATCGTTGAGATCCGAGGTCGCGAAGCGGCCGCCTTCCAGCGGCACGAGCGGACGCAGATCGGGCGGCAGGACCGGAATCACCGTGAGGATCATCCACTCCGGACGGTTCCCGCTCTGGCGGAAGGCCTCCACGATCTTGAGGCGCTTCAGGATGTCCTTCTTGCGTTGGATCGAGGTCTCGATCCGCACCTGGGTCCGCAGCTCGTTCGAGAGGTCATCGAGCTCGATGTGCTCGAGGAGCTTCCGGATCGCGCCCGCGCCCATCTCGGCGTCGAAGCGCATGTTCGGATCGCCGCGCAGCTCCTGGTACTGCTCCTCGGAGAGCAGCTCGTTCTGACGGAACGGCGTGTTCCCCGGGTCGATCATCACGTACGACTCGTAATAGAGGATACGCTCGAGGTTGCGCACCGACATGTCGAGCAGATGGCCGATCCGGCTGGGCACACCCTTGAAATACCAGATGTGCGACACCGGCACCGCCAGCTCGATGTGCCCCATCCGCTCGCGGCGGACGTTGGCCTGGGTCACCTCGACGCCGCAGCGGTCGCAGATGACGCCGCGGTAGCGGATCATCTTGTACTTGCCGCAGGCGCACTGCCAGTCCTTGACCGGACCGAAGATCTTCTCGCAGAAGAGCCCGTCCCGCTCCGGCTTGAAGGACCGGTAGTTGATCGTCTCCGGCTTGGTGACTTCACCCCGCGACCAGCTCTTGATGGTCTCGGGAGAAGCCAACCGAATGCGGATGGCGCTGAAGTTGAACTTACGCCGGGACTCGCGATCGCCTCGGATCGCGGTCATCGGCGGCAGCGTGAATCCGGTTTCCCCACCCGTTGCACCCATCCCCGGCTTCAGGCCTGACGTAGTCTCGCTCATGGATTCCTCCTGGGGGTGGTTACTCGAAAATCACGTCCAGACAGAGCGCCTTGAGCTCTTTGACGAGCACGTTGAACGACTCGGGAACGCCCGGCTCCGGAGGGTTCTCGCCTTTGACGATCGCCTCGTAGATCCGGGAGCGTCCGACCACGTCGTCCGACTTCACCGTCAACAGCTCCTGCAACGTGTAGGCCGCGCCGTAAGCCTCGAGCGCCCACACCTCCATCTCCCCGAACCGCTGGCCACCGAACTGAGCCTTTCCGCCCAGCGGCTGCTGAGTCACCAGCGAGTACGGCCCGATGGAGCGAGCGTGGATCTTGTCATCGACCAGGTGGCTCAGCTTGAGCATGTAGAGATAGCCCACCGTCACCCGATGGTCGAACCGCACCCCGGTCTTGCCATCGAAGAGATAGGTCTTGCCGTCCTCAGGCTCGCCAGCCTCTCGCAGACACGCCTTGATCTCGTCGACCGCCGCACCCGCGAAGACCGGCGTCTTGGCGTTGAAGCCCAGCTTGTGCGCTGCGAGGCCCAAGTGCGTCTCCAGAATCTGTCCGATGTTCATACGCGAAGGCACGCCGAGCGGGTTGAGCACGATCTCGACGGAACGACCGTCCGGCAGGTAGGGCATGTCCTCCTGCGGGACGATCTTCGAAACCACACCCTTGTTGCCGTGGCGCCCGGCCATCTTGTCGCCGACCGAGAGCTTGCGCTTCTTCGCGATGTACACCTTGACCAGCTTGATGACTCCGGGCGGAAGCTCGTCGCCGCGCTGGATCTTTTCGACTTCCTTCTCCTGCTTCTTCTCCAGCTCGTCCAGGGCGTGCTTGGCCGCGTCGAGCTGACGCCAGAAGCGCTTGGAGACGTCGTCGTCCCGGGCCACCTTGGTACCCGACACGATGTCGTCGAAGTCGAGCCCGGCCAGGGTCTGGAACGATCCCTTGCGGCCGGCCCGCATGATCGGCTTGGCCGTGGAGACGGAATCCCACCGCTCCAACACCTCGCCGTCGAGGATGCGCTTGAGCTCGTCGTCGCGGGCCTCGATGATCCGCAGCCGCTCCTTCCGGAAGGTCCGCTTGAGACGGTCGATCTTGAGTCGCTCCTGCTTCTTCGTCGTCTCGTCCTTCTCCTTGCGAGAGAAGACTTTGATATCGATGACGACGCCCTCCATCCCGGGCGGGGCTTTGAGGGAGGCATCCCGGACGTCCCCGGCCTTGTCGCCGAAGATGGCCCGGAGCAGGCGTTCCTCCGGGGTCAGGTCCGTCTCGCCCTTGGGCGTCACCTTCCCGACCAGGATGTCGCCGGACTTGACCGGCGCACCGATCCGGATGATCCCGTCCTCGTCGAGGTGCTTGAGCGCATCCTCACCGACGTTGGGGATTTCCCGAGTGATTTCTTCCACGCCGCGCTTGGTGTCGCGGACCTGGAGCTCGAACTCCTCGATGTGGATCGAGGTGAAGCAGTCCTTCTTGATGAGCGCTTCGCTGACGATGATGGCGTCCTCGAAGTTGTATCCGTTCCAGGGCATGAAGGCGACCAGCACGTTGGCGCCGAGGGCGAGCTCGCCCTGGTGGGTGCTGGGGCCGTCCGCGATCACGTCTCCCGCCTTGACCCGCTGTCCCTCGTGGACGATCGGGCGCTGGCTGATGCACGTATCCTGGTTCGAGCGCTTGAACTTGATCAGCGGATACCGTTCGTCGCCACCCGACTCGGTGAGATCGAGGAAGGCGTCCTTGTCGTCACGATCCGGCCGCACGATGATCTCGTTGCCGCTCACCGACGCGATGACGCCGTTGCTCTTGGCGAAGACGACCGCACCGGAGTCGTGCGCCACCTTCTCTTCCAGACCGGTGCCCACGTAGGGCGGATCGGTGCGGAGGAGCGGCACCGCCTGGCGCTGCATGTTCGATCCCATGAGCGCGCGGTTGGCGTCGTCGTGTTCGAGGAACGGGATGAGGGCCGCCGCCGGGCTCACGATCTGGAGCGGAGACACATCCATGTACTGGACCTGCTCCGGCGAGGTGAGCGGAAACTCTCCCTTGTGCCGGCTGGCCACGAGCTTGTTTTCGAGCTCACCGCCTTCGGCGACCGGCTCGCTCGCCTGGGCGATCACGTAGTGATCTTCCTGGTCCGCCGCGAGGAACTCGACCGAGGTCCGGACGACGTTCCCCTCCTTCACCTTGCGATAGGGCGTCTCGAGGAATCCGAGGTCGTTGACCCGGGCGTACGTCGAGAGCGACGAGATGAGTCCGATGTTCGGACCTTCCGGGGTCTCGATCGGGCACATCCGGCCGTAGTGCGTGTAGTGGACGTCCC
>JAGQHR010000137.1 GCA_020431745.1 Candidatus Eiseniibacteriota bacterium | reverse complement strand
TCGGACACGCGGTTGAAGATCGGCGTCCCTTCGAAGGCCTGTCCGCCCTTGCCGGGGGTCACGCCCGCCACGACCTGCGTGCCGTACTCCTTCATGGCGCGGGTGTGAAAGGAGCCGTCCCGACCGGTGATGCCCTGGACGACGACTTTGGTGGATCGATCGATGAGAATGCTCACGATGGCGTCCCTCCTGCGAGCTCAATCGCCTTCTGGACGGCTTCATCCATCGTTTCGGCGGCGGTGAGTCCCGAAACTTCGCGTAGAATCTCGCGTCCTTCTTTTTCGTTGGTGCCCACGAGCCGGATCACGATCGGCACGTCGACCTTGATCTGGCCGATGGCTTCGACCAAACCCCGCGCCACGTCGTCGCAGCGCGTGATGCCTCCGAAGATGTTGAACAGCACGGCCCGAACTTGCGGATCCTTCGTGATGATCCGGATCGCCGTCACGACCTTGCGGGGATCGGAGGAGCCGCCGATGTCGAGGAAGTTGGCAGGCTCACCGCCGAAATGTTTGACCAGATCCATCGTGGCCATGGCCAAACCGGCACCGTTGACGACGCACCCGATGTTCCCTTCGAGCTTGATGAAGGAGAGTCCGAGCTCACGAGCGGCCCGATCCTCGTCGGTTTCCGTATCCGGATCCCGGAGGGCGGCCAGATCCGGATGGCGGAAGAGCGCGTTGTCGTCGAGATTGATCTTGGCGTCGAGCGCGATGATCTCGCCCGCCGGAGTCAGAATCAGCGGGTTGATCTCGGCGAGCGAGGCATCGATGTCCACGTAGGTCCGGGCGAGCTTCCGCAGCACGGCAGCGATCTGGCGCGACGCCTTCGCATCGGGCTCGATCGCGGTCGCGAGCTCACGCGCCTCGAATTCACGCAGACCCAAGACCGGATGGAAGTGGTGCCGAAAGAGCGCCTCGGGTTTCTCGCGAGCGACCTGCTCGATCTCGATGCCGCCTTCTCGCGACACCATGATGAGCGGAAGTCCCTGCGCCCGGTCGAGGACGATTCCCAAATAGTATTCGTGTGCGATGTCCAATGCCGGGGCGACGAGCACCTTGCGGACCGGCAAGCCCTGGATTTCCAGTTTGAGAATCGCTTCCGCCTTGTGCCGAGCTTCGTCGGGCGTGGCTGCGAGCTTGACCCCACCGGCCTTGCCGCGTCCCCCCGAGTGCACCTGCGCCTTGACCACGACCGGGCCTCCCAGGTCGCGGGCGATCGTGGCGACTTCCTCGGGCGTCGTCGCCACGCGCCCATCGGGAACTGGAATCCCGTGGGCTCGGAAAACCTCTTTTGCCTGAAATTCGTGAATGTTCACTTTGCCAGCTTTCTCGACGTCGCCCGGATGAGAGCCGGGCGAGCGGCTCCCCGAGCATCGTCGGAGACTGCGGGGACGCCCGGAGCGGAATCGCCCCCAACACAGAGAACCCCAGGGCAAGCCCCCGGGGTGGCCGTCCGGTTTCACAACCGGCTCCGCGCAGGCTAGTCCGTAGGTCGCCGTCGGTCAAGCGATTCGACGCTTTCGCCCCGCCTGGCTAGTCTCCGCCGCGGATGCGGGATACGAGCTGAGTCGTGGAAAATCCGGACACGAAAGGAATGACTTCGACCCGCCCTCCACGGCCGAGCACGAAGTCTCTCCCGACGATGTCCTCGGACCGATAGTCCCCCCCCTTGCACAAGACGTCGGGCGCGACCGCACGGATCAACGCCTCCGGCGTAGGCTCGTCGAAGAGGCAGACGTAGTCGACCGCGCGGAGAGCCAGGAGCAGGATGGCCCGCGCTCGCTCCCCGACGAACGGACGACTCCCGCCCTTGAGCGCACGGGTCGAACGGTCGGAGTTGAGTCCGACGATCAACCGATCTCCCAACCCACGTGCCTCGGCGAGGTAGAGCGCGTGTCCGGCGTGGAGGAGATCGAAGCACCCGTTCGTGAAGACGAGGCGCTCGCCCGCCGCGCGATGGCTGCGGCAGGCCTCGGCCAGCTCCTCGATGGTCAGGAGGCCCGGCGGCAGCGGAAGTGGCGCGGGTTCCATGCTGGTCATGACCTCACGACACGGTCCAACGGGACGGGCAGCCATCGATCCGGTGCCGATGCGAGGGACGCCTGCAGCTGCGGCAGACTGCACACGGCCGTACCCACCTCGCCCACGACGAGCCCTGCCGCGTGGTTGGAGATCGCCGCGGCCTGGGGAAGATCCGCGCCGGCCGCCAACGAGAGCGCGAAGACGGAAACGACGGTATCGCCGGCACCCGTGACGTCGAAGACGTCGCGAGCCAATGCCGGAAAGCTGAGCGGTGGTGTACCGGGGCGGAAGAGCACCATTCCCTGATCACCTCGGGTGATGAGCACCGAACGGGATTCCAGCTTCTCCAGCAGAAGATCTCCAGCGGCAAGCAGTGATTCCCGATCGTGGATGCGGAACCCGGCGGCCACGCTCGCTTCGGACTGATTGGGAGTGAGGGTGGCGACTTGCCGGCAACGGAAGAAATGCGTCTCCTTGGGATCCACGCAGACGGGGATCCCCTTCTCGCGCGCTCTCTCGAGCACGGGATCGAGCACCGCAGGAGTGATCACCCCTTTGCCGTAGTCGGAGATCACACACGCCTGGGATTCTTCCAAGCGGGCGAGTGCGCGTTCGCGCAACTCGGCCATCACCGCGCCGCTCACTTCTTCGGGATCCTCCCGATCGATGCGCACGACCTGCTGGTGCCTTGCGATGACTCGCGTCTTGCAGGTGGTGCGACGATCCTGATCCTCGCAGACGTCCTCCGTCGCGACTCCGGTGCCCTCCAGCAGACGTCGCAGGTCGTGGCCAAAGCCATCCGGGCCACAGACACCCACCAACCACGGACGTGCCCCGAGCGCCCGGACGTTGTTCGCCACGTTGGCCGCCCCCCCCAACCGGGCGGTTTCCTCCCGCGCCTCCACCACGGGAACCGGGGCTTCGGGGGAAATGCGCTGCGTGTCCCCCCATACGTAGCGATCCAGCATGAGGTCACCGAGGACGAGGATTGCCCGGTGCGAGAACGCATCGAGCAGGCCGGGGATGCCGCCTAGATCCAGAGTCGTCATGGCCGGATCGTAGTGGAAGGAGGTGCGAAGCGACAAGCCAGGGGCTCTCCGCCGCGACCGGCCGTGTCGCTTCCGAACAATGCGCGACGACTGTGCTGCCGCCAATCCCCCGACAGGTTCGTGGGGTCCGTTGCACGGGGCGGCACCGGCCGCGGCGCCGCACGCGCCGCAGCCGGAACCATGGGCCTCACCCCGCCACGCCGTCTGCGGTGAAGAGACGTTTGACTCGACCCCACGTGGAGCTCGCGACCGGGGTGGAGCCTTCTCCATCGTTGCGCGCGCCCGGGGTGGGCGCGAGTCCATTTCCCGATGGCGGTCCCTGGCCCGCGTACGGATTGAGCGCGTCGAAGATCTCCCAGACGGAAGATCCGTCCGGATTGCGTCCTGTGGAACGGTCGTCCTCCGCCTCCTGGGTGTTGTAGGAATAGGCATCGACGAGCAGGGTGTCTCCGTTCGCGACCTGCCAGAGGGTGGCCGTGTCCCCGTCGTTCCCGAGACGAAGTCCGGTCGCGGCCTCTCCATTCGCCTGCTCCCACGGAACCGCTTGGGAGCCATAGACGACTCGCACTTCCCCGGAAGCGAGCGTCCCCTCGAAGCCGTAAACGAACCCACCCGACTCGTCTCCCAGATAGAGCTGCGTCAGATCCAGGGGATCGATCCCGACATTGACGATTTCGATCCACTCGTCCCCCCGGAAGTCGTAGCTCCCGTCCCCGTCCCAGTCGGTCGCGGGATCCGCCATGATCTCGTTGAGCAGCGCCTGACAGCTCCCTCTCCCGGGAGCGGCCGCGGCGCAAATCAGGCCCAGCGCGATCCAGCCCCAACATCGCATCACCGATCGTCCGTCCATCGCTTGCATTCCTCCTGCTGGTCTCGTGAATTGGTCCAACGTTGCCGCTTCGACAGAGGAGTGGACGGGAGCAAAGGACATGCCCGCGTGACAGACTGGCCTCTCCGGCACACCCCGTCGCCTCCTCGGGCAGGCCTCTCGTCGCTCGCCCTGCTGGGGCGATACCCTGATCCCCAGGCCAGGTGGGGGGCCGGCGAACCGGAGTACATCTCCGTAAGTCGTTTCCTTCCAAACACTCGAGGGACTCAGGCTAGACTGACCTGTTCACAAGACACCACGGCACGATAGACAAATACTGTTGACATATGTGGTCGGCATATCTGAAAATGAACGGAGTTGTAGGCATGTGACATACGGATACCCGTCGGCCCACGGGCCGCCATGGAGTGCAGAACCATGAGGAAGACCTTCGGATTGATCGCTCTCGTCGCCCTGGCAGGCATTCCCGGCCTGGCCCAGGCGGGTCCCATCTACGGGTGGGACTGGGTCAACCCGGGCCCCGGCGTGTTCAGCAACAACGGCGGACGGATCAACTGGGTCGAGAGCGAGTTCGATACGAACACCAACCACCTGAGGTACACGGCCAACTTCGGGCAGTCCAACAGCAAGCTCCGCACGGACGGCTTCACCTTGGCCCTGAGCGGCGGTCCGAACCCGAACGGCGCCGAAGGCCAGCTGGCTCTGCTCTACTTCGATGGAGAGGACGCGTTTGCCGGAAACGGCCCGGCGATTCTCACCGCATACGGGTACAACGGGCTGGATGCCCAGAACAGCTATCTCGACGGATCGGCGCAGGCCGGCATCCAGACTCCGGATCGCATCCTGACTTCTCGGAGCGGCCCGCTGGACTGGTTGTACGATCTCTCTGCCGTCACCGAAGCCAACGGGACGCGGACCATGAGTTTCGAAATCGACGTCACTCCGATCCAAGGCTACGTGCCCGGCAACGTGTCCCCCTACCAGACCGACTGGTTCGGCATCGGGTATGGAGAGAAGGTCGGCGTCTGGATGCATACCTTCAGTGGGCTGAGCACGAACTACCAGAACGACTATCTCCTGGGCTGGTCGTTCCGCAGCCAGGGCTACCTCGACGGTGCGAACTTCGACACGACGGTGACCGAGCCGGTGCCCGAACCGGGCTCGCTCGCCCTCCTCGGGCTGGGATTGAGCCTGGTGGGCGGCGCTGCGTCGCGGCGTCGACGCAAGCGTTCCTGATCCCCGCTCTCCCCCCCTCCTGCAAAGGCGGGATCGCCGATGAACCCCCTCGTCTCACGACAGGGGGTTCATTCGTGTTCGCTCAGCGGGGTGCGAGCTTGCGACTCTGGAGGAATTCGGAGATCCGTCCGAGGGCCTTCTGGATGTTGTCGACGGAGTTCGCATACGAAAACCGCAGGAACCCCTCCCCACCGGCGCCGAAGGCAGTCCCCGAGAGAACGGCGACCCCTCCCTGATCCAACAGGTCGCGGGCCAAGGTCTTGGAATCGAGCGGCAGATCCTTGACACTCGGGAACGCATAGAACGCACCCTTTGGGGAAAGGCAGCGCATGCCGGGAATCGCATTCAGTCCGTCCACGATCACGTCGCGACGCCGCCGGAACTCCGCGACCATCGTGTCGACTTCCCCTTGCGGACCCTGGATCGCCTTCATTCCGGCGCGCTGCACGAACACGTTGGTGCACGAGTTGGAATTCGTCATGAGGCGGGTCACGTGCGCCGCAAGCCCGGTGGGCATGACTCCGTATCCCAGGCGCCATCCGGTCATCGCATAGGTCTTCGAGTGGCCGTCGAGAATGATGGTCTTCTCCTGCATCCCCGGCAGGCTCGCGATCGACTGGTGCGTCCCTTCGTAGAGGATCCGGGAGTAGATCTCGTCGGAGAGAACCCAGAGATTGCGGTCCCGCACCATCTCCGCGATCGCTTCGACGGCATCGCGCTCGAGAACCCCTCCCGTGGGATTCGCGGGAGAGTTCAAGATGAGGAAGCGGGTCCGATCCGTGAGCAGGGATCGGAGCTCGTCCAGGTCGACGGAGAACCCGTTCTCCTCGCGGATCTTCAAAGGCACCGGGCGAGCGCCCAGGAAGTGCACCATCGACTCGTAGATCGGGAAGCCGGGATCGGGATAGATGACCTCGTCGCCTTCCTCCACGCAAGCGAGCATCGTGAAGAAGATGATCGGCTTGGCGCCCGGTGTGACGACGACGTGCTCACCTCCGCAGGAAAGACCACGGGTCCTCGCGATGTAGTCCGCGAAGACCTCCCGAACTTCCGGCAAACCGGCCGACGGACCGTAGTGCGTGTACCCGTCCCGCAGGGCCTCTACGGCCGCGTCCCCGATGAATCGAGGGGTATCGAAGTCGGGCTCCCCGATTTCCAGGTGGACGATGTCGCGTCCCTGCTTCTCGAGCTCGCGGGCGCGGGCCAGGACCTCGAAGGCGGTCTCGGTGCCCAGTCGTTCCATGCGCTTGGCGTACATCTCTTCCTCGCTTTGTTGTCCCCGCGAAGGGCTTCGGTCGATCGAAAACGGAGCGCACACGTCGAATCCGGAAGCGAGCTGGCGGAGAGTCCAGGAAGGGGTGCGATCCGCCTGAACCGGGGCGGATTCTACCAGTCGTCACGCGGAGCGGCAAGGCACCCCCGTCAGTCGCGCTGGAATCAGCGCTTCGGGGACGGAGCCCCCATCGGCCGCTTGCAGAACGAAGGGGGTTGACCGTTGTGGTGCGCAGCTCCCAGACTTTCGCGACGGTGTTCGGCCTGACCAATGATCCCACCGGGTTGCCTCGGCAGACGCCGTCGCTCGCTCGGTGAGAAGAGGGACCATCCTCGCACGACTCCGCGGTCGATGGCAGTATGACGACCGTGCCGACAGCAATGATTCTTCGACGTTCCAGCGACCACAGACCTTCGATCATGGACTCCTCGCGAGGCGGCCCGGTGCTGCTGGCGGTCGCGTTCCTGACCCTCCATGCGGTCGCCGCATTCGTCGTTCCCTCGAGACTCTGGGGGGGATCCCATCTCGCGGCTTGGCCGGCCACGGCGGGTCTGACCTTTCTCGGCGTGATGCTCGCCGCCACCCTCTTGGGGGGATCGCTGGCGCCGAAGCTGCCACTGCCCCCCTTTCCCGGCGAGCGCCGGACCTGGCTCGTCGCCGCGGTTTCGGCGATCACCTTCGCACTCCTTTGCGAGCGGCACCACCTCTACGGGGACGGTTCGGTCCTCCTGCGTTCCCGCGGAATGTCGTTCACGGTGTTTCGCGGTCCGGTCATCGTCAAGTCCGTGGCTTTCTTCGTCCAGACCGTCGAAGAGCGACTCGGTCTCTCGGTGGAAACGGCGTTCCGATTGCTCGCCGTCGCCTCGGGTGTCGTCGTGGTCTACCTCTGCGTTCGTCTCTGTCGCAACCTGGGACGCTCCGACGCAGAACGTCTGATCCTCCTGGCCGCCCTGGCCGGTTCCGGCGCATGGCAGATCTTCTTCGGTCACATCGAGTACTACCCGCTCTTGACCGTGGCCGTCATGTTCTACCTGTTCTTCGCCGTGCGAGCTTTGCAGCGGCAAGCCACGATCTGGTGGACTTGGCCGTTGTTTGCGGCCCTGTTGCCGTTCCACTTCTCGGCCCTCTGCCTCGCCCCGGCGCAGCTGTACGTCGGACTCTCGGCCTGGCGCACGGAGGGACCGCGTC
>JAGQHR010000136.1 GCA_020431745.1 Candidatus Eiseniibacteriota bacterium | reverse complement strand
AGGAGGCTCATCGCGCGCAGGACGATCGCCCGGTGGAGACCGGCGATGATGTCCTCCCGCTTGTCGCCCAGCGAGAGCCGCTCCCGCAGCTCCGCCCCCGCGAAGACGGTGCAGGTCGAGTTGATCTTGACCGGGCGGGCCGACCGCTCGGCGAGCGGGCCCAGCTCGTGCAGTCCGATGTTCATCTCGTCCGCGATGTATCCGAGGTAGCGTCCGCAGCCGGCCGCGCAGCGGTCGTTCATCTGGAAGCTGGTGACGATGCCCTTGTCGTCGACCTGGATCGCCTTGGTGTCCTGGCCGCCGATGTCGAGAACGGTGCGGGTTTCGGGGAAGAGCCGGTGCGCGCCCAGACCATGGCAGAGGATCTCGGAGCGGATCTGCTCCTTGGGGAAGGGAAGCCGCGCCCGTCCGTAGCCGGTACCGACGGTGCGCACTACGTCCATCTCGGTCGCGACCGCATTCTCGACCCCTTCGCGCACGGGCGCCGGGTCGCCGATCCGGGCGAGCGCACCTCCGATCTGATCGCGGAAGCCCAGCTCGAGCGGCTCGTTCTCGACGCGGAGGATGCACTTGTCGTAGAGACCGACCAGGACGTCGAAGCTCGCGCCCAACGGATCCCCCAGCTCCTCCGCCAGCCGCATGTAGCTCGATCCCGCGGCGTCCCGGAAGAAGTCCGAGCGCGGCGCCGGGTTCGGATCGTGGAACCAGGCCTCCTCCTCGGTCCGCATCCGCGCGAAGATCTCCGTGACGACCTCATGGGTCGCGTGTTGGAGATCCCCGCCCATGGCGCGATCGATCTCTTCCTGGATGAGCGTCTCCAGCACCGCGAGCTGCGCCAGGGTCTGGCTGAGGCGGAACGACTTGAGCAGCCGGGTCAGCACCTCGCTGCCGGCGCGGCGCTCGACCTCGCGGCGCAGCAACCCGAAACGGGCCGAGATGAACGCCTCGTCCTTCGCCACCTGGGCAGCCAGGTCGTAGTTCGAACGTGAGTTGGTGATGCCGCGTCCGAGGATGCTGCCGTCCTCCGCCAGGACCACCGCTTTGGTCGTCGTCGATCCCAGATCGATGCCGACGAAACACTTCATGCCCCCACCCCCTGCCGTCGTGCGTCGATCATCTGCAGATAGCTCTCCAATCGGTTCTTGATGTTGGCCGCGGAGAAGTAGCGGGGATCGACCAGGTCGGACTCCACGAACGCACCCGGCAGACCGGTCCGCTTCTCCACCTCGCGCAGCATCAGGAGCTGGCCGGCCGAGAAGGAGTTGCACGACTTGATGCTGTTGATGAGGAACCCGTCGGCCTCGTACTCCTTGACGTAGTGGGCGAGCATGTCCACGCGCGAGGGGAGGTTCAGGTTGGTGTAGCACCCGCCGCAGTAGTCCGCCATCGTACCCAGGGGATCTTCGGGATCGTGGCGGAAGCCGAACTCGTAGACGCCGCCGACCTTGGTGTACGTGGAGGCGACGACCACGGCCTGCTCCGCGGTGAACATGCCCCAGAACTCCCGGAAGTTGGTCCAGTTGGGCGGTCCTTCGACGACCAGGCGGTAGCGCTGCTCATCGAGCGGACCGTCCGGGGTGATCGGGCCTCTCCCCGCGCGAGCCCGTTCCTCTACCTCGCGGCGTAGCTCGTGGTAGTAGCGGACGCCGTCCTCGGTCCCGCGGAACGCCGAGAAGATCGGTCCCACGTAGTAGACGGCGCCGAAGTAGGCGTCGATCGGCGAGGGCTTCCGCTTCGCCGTCTCGAGCACCGCGACCAGATCGTCCTCTGCCTGCCGGCTCAGCGACAGGTAGTGGCGCAGGCGGTCCTCGTCGTACTTGCGTCCGGTCACGTTCTCCAGGGCGGGAATCACCTCGGTCCGGATCTGCTCCATCAGATAGGCGCGATGCTCCGGCGCGAGCCGGCCGTCCCCCTGATACGGCACCTGCAGGAAGACGGTCGGGCATCCGTAGTGCTCGCGGAGCAGCTCGAACCACTTCATGAAGGTGTAGCACCCGGTGTAGGAGAGGAGGAGGAGGTCCGGCTTCGGCAGCTTGGTCCCGGTCGGGCCGATGTTGCCGGCCAGCGCCTGTCCGATGTCGCACTTCACGTAGGTGCAGACGTCCTCGGAGTGTCCGGCCCGCTCGGCCTCGGCGATGTAGTCGCGGCTCTTGCCCCGCATCCCCGACTGCAGCGCGTTGATCTCCGGAAGCACCGGGAGCGCACCGAACGAGCGCACCAGCTCCGTCAGATTGCCCGGCACGAACGTGTAGACGACCGGCGTCCGGGTCTGCGGCGCTTCTTCCAGCTGCCGGAAGTGCTCCGCGATCATGTTCTTCTGCAGCACCATGGAGTCGTCCTTGGGGACCTCTCCACGATTCTTCGGCGGCGATGTGATCTGGATGGGACCGGTTGGGTGAGTCGACACGGTCAGGCACCTCCCCAGAGCTTGATCGAGTCGGAGAAGGTGCCCGCCTGGTCCCGGTACTGCTGGAATTGGCCGGTGTTCTCCGAGTACTGGAATGCGATGCAGGGGATGCCGGCCTTTTCGGCGCCGGCCCGCAACATCGGACGGTCGAGCAGAGCAGGGTCGCAGAAGCTGGGGGCGGCGAAGATGACGCCGTCCGCCTGCGACTCGCGCACCTGTTGTGGCATCAGACGCGGCTTTCCTTCGGGATCCGGGTCATAGAGAACGGAGGTCCGGGCGGCGCCCCGCACGAGCGATGCCGCCAGCTGGTGGAGCGGGTCGCCGTCCACCGGAATGTCCTGCTGATTCAGACGGCTGCCGAGCAGGAAGTCGTCGCCCACGATGTAGCAGCCCGCGCGTTCGATCGTCTTGATCAGGCCGAGCGGCGGTTGCTCGCAGAACGATCCCACGACGATGACCCGGCAGCGGTCCTTGGGACGCGAGGTGTCCTCCTCGACGGCGGCCAGGTAGGCGCGGGCCTGCGCGAGGAACTCATCGGGCGGAGTGACCTCGGCCGCCCGCAGGAGCAGATAGACCTCCTCGGTCGGCACCCGCCAGGGCGCTTCGCCGCGCGCCCGGTAGAGCGCGCGCATCGTGCTCCGCACCTCGTTGTAGGTCGTGATGGCTGCGCGCAGCCGATCGTCGGAAGCGCGGATGCCGGAAATCTCGGAGAGATCGTCGGCCAGCGTCTTCAGCTCGCGCTCCCAGAAGCGGGTGGCGAGATCCGGATCGGCGATCTGAGGCAGATCGAGATAGCGGACGTAGATCTTCTCGTAGAGCAGCTGCCACATTCCCGACAGGTTGCGAATGACGTCGCAGGTCGAGGGGAAGAGCACCCCGGAGAGGAAGTCGAGTCGTCCGCTCAAAGCCAGCTCGATCACGGACCGGGGAAGATGGCAGATGTAGGACTGGTAGTAGGCGTCGCCGCGGATGATCTCGACCTGGTCCCCGCCGCCGTAGATCCCGACCGGGAGCATTCCGCAGGCCCAAACGATCTCCTTGGGCGCGTAGACGGGGAGATGGCCGACCGCGCGCCGCTCGGGATGATCGGCCAACCACGCGCGCGGTTTTTCGAAACGGACGTCTTCGTAGCAAGACCTCGCCCAGCTCACGATTTCCTGTCGACTCACTCTTCCTCCTGGGTTCAGGGCTGCGCGTGACGGGCTTTCGGATGCACGGCCTGGATGAGCTCCTCGCTCCAGACCTCTCCCTGGGCGAGACGGCGCCGCAGCTCCGGGAAGTCGACCTCACGGCCGTTCTGATCGCCTTCGTTGAAGGCACGGAATCCGGCGTTGGCCTCCGTCATCATGTTGAGGGACAGCCAGGCGCGGTTGCTTTCCCGGTTGCGGTCCCAGTGCTCCAGCTTGTGCTTGCGCACCGATTCGATCGTCTTGGTCAGACAGTCCGGCATGGTCATGAGCAGCTTCGTGCAGAAGGCGTCGATCCGCTGATCGAGGAGGGAGAGATCGACCGTCCCGCGGCGAAGCAGGTCCTTGCCTTCCTGCAGTGCGGGCCCGGTCTTGGGCTCGCCATGACGGGGCCGGCCGTACTCGTCGCAGCCGTTGTCGATCCAGACCAACGGATTCGGGACGTACGCATCGTCCACCCGGAGGGCCGGAACCAGATCCGTGAGGAGCCCGAGCCGATAGGCTTTGTGGGCGCTCCAGGGCTCGCAGACCGTGCACGAGTACATCGCCGACTCCACGCCGACGAAGAGCGGGAGAAAGTCCGTGCTCCCTCCGTCGGGTGCGCTGCCGTGCTTGGGACCGGCTTGACCGAAGCGTGCGAGGTCCTGCGCGATGGAGAAGTCGCAGGCCATGCCGATCTCCTGACCGCCACCGATCCGCATCCCGTTGACGCGGCAGACGACCGGCTTGTCGCAGTGCAGGATCGCCGTGACCATGTCGTTGAAGAGGCGCATGTACTGCCGGTATTCGCCGGGCCGGCCCGCGTAGTACTCGGCGTATTCCTTGGTGTTGCCACCCGTGCAGAAGGCGCGATCACCGGTACCGGTGAAGACGGCCGCCACCGCCGCGCGGTCCTGCGACGCCTTGCGGAAGGCGAGGATCACCTCCTTGACTGCGGGCGTCGTGTAGGAGTTGAGCTGCGTCGGATTGTCGAGGGAGATCCAGACGGCGTGCACGCCCTCGGCCGGTTTGCCGTCGGGCTTCAGCACCGGCCGGCGTTCGTAGCGGATCTCTTTGAACTCGGTCTCGGGAACCAGGTCGTGGTTCTTCCACTCAGTCACGGTTCTTTCCTCCGGAAGTGGGATGGAAAAGGCGATCCGGGCCCGC
This sequence comes from Candidatus Eiseniibacteriota bacterium, assembly GCA_020431745.1. Lineage (GTDB taxonomy): Bacteria > Eisenbacteria > RBG-16-71-46 > CAIMUX01 > CAIMUX01 > JAGQHR01. The sequence continues at coordinate 2,884 of JAGQHR010000136.1, read as the reverse complement.
GGAAGTCGTCGGCGGGACACCGGAGCGGCCGACTCGTGTGGTTCGATCGAAAGAGACGGACATCGGACGGCGGCCTGCCACGCAGGGGAGCCCGGTCGGGTCCGGCCCGTCCGTTCGGTGCGCGCCGGCCTGGAACAGGGTGGACCGGGGGGAGGGCGCCGTGTCGACTCCGGAGTCGCGTGGGGCTGTGGATGCCGACGGCATCTTCAAGCTCAGGGAATCTGTTGGCCGCCACTCACGTTGATCGTCTGGCCGGTCACCCAGTCCGAGAGCGGACTGGCGAAGAACAGAACGACCCGCGCCACGTCCTCCGGGCTGGCCGGCCGACCGAACGGCAGCTTCTGGAGCAGCTCGTCGCGCCGAGCCCGCGGGATCCCCATTCCGGAAGCGGCGTCTTCCTTGATCTGCGTCATCCGCGTATCGGTGAACCCCGGCGCCACGCAGTTCACGTTGATCCGGAAGGGAGCCCACTCGCGGGCGAGCGAGCGGGTCAGTCCGACGTTGCCCATCTTCGCCGCGGCATAGTTGGCCTGTCCGATGTTGCCGTGGATGGCCGACGTCGAGAAGAAGTTGACGATTTTGCGGTGATAGCGGACATCGCCCGTGGCTTCGATCTCGGCTTTGGCCGGATCGCGGAGGAAGGGGGCCGCCGCGCGGATGCAACGAAACGTCCCACCGAGGTTCACATCGAGGACGGTGTGCCATTCCTCCTCACTCATCTTGTGGATCATTCCATCTCGAGTGATGCCTGCATTGTTGACGAGAATATCGATTGAACCGAACTCGGACACAGTTTCCGACATGAGGGATTCCACGTAATGCGGATCGGCGATCGATCCGATCGAAGTGTGTACGTGACTACGCGTAGCCGACTCGGTGCAGAAGGTGGCCGCCTCGTCGGCGGGATCGCGCTCGACGTCGTTGATCATCACTCGGCATCCCTCGTCGACGAAGAGTCGGGCGATCGCCCGTCCGATGCCTCGCCCGGCGCCGGTGATCACCGCTACTCGATCTTGCAGAAGCATCGTTTCTCCCTCTCGGATCGGAGGCCGCGAGCTACGGCACGAGAACCGCGCGTGCGCTCAGTTGATGGTGGCGCGCGCGTTCCAGCACTTCGTTGATGTCCGACAACGGGAACCGTTCGATGAACGGGCGGATTTGGACCGCGCCGGACAGCACCAGGGAGAGCGCCGGCGGATAGTGTTCCGGAAGGCAGCCCCAGTTGCCGAACACCATGGCGTCGAAGGCCATCAGGTTACCAAGACGAACCGGGATTTTCTCGGGCGTGAATCCGATGAATCCGACGATACCGCCGAAGGTCAGGAGCTCGTAGGCGAGTGCCTGGCCGGCGGACGTCCCCGACATCTCGAAAACTTTCCATGCGTGGCGCGAGACTCCGAGGCCGACCACGGCCTGGCGAACCGCGTCCTTGGCCGCGCGCGTGTCCAATCCGTTCACGTCTACGCACGTTTCCGCCCCGAAGCTGCGCAGGCGCTCGAGCTTGCCGGCGTCGATGTCGACTGCGACGACGTGGGCTCCGCGGGCCGCCGCGATCTGCACCGCGTAGGTTCCGATGCCGCCGACACCGAGGACGATGACGACGTCGGAAGCCGCCACTTCCGCGCGTTCCATGGCCTGGTAGGGGGTGGAGACGGCATCCGCCACCACGCCCAGCTCCCACAGCTCGAACGAGCCGGGGTCGACGGGGCAGACGAAGCGTCCGGGTACGACGGCGTGGGTGGCGAACCCTCCGTCGAGGTCGTTCCCCGGCATGATCTGTTCGCGGCAGGCACGTCCGTGTCCCGTCTCGCAGAGCTCGCACTCACCGCAGGGAAGCACCGCGGGAACGAGCACCGTCTGACCCACGGTGAGAGTCGCGCCCGCGCCGGTCGCGACGACCGTGCCGCTGAACTCGTGTCCGAGGGTGAGGGGAGGCTCCTTCTTCGTGCGAACGCCTCCATAGAGGAAGGAGAGATCCGTGTGGCAGAGCCCGCAGCCCGCCACTTCGATGAGCAACTCGCCCGGTCCCAGGGCAGGGATCGGCAGCTCGCGCAGCTCGAGCGGTCGCTCGGGGGATGTCATCTGCCAGGCCTGCAAGGTCGAGGGGACAGCCATGGACGCTCCTTTCTCCGAGATTGCGTCTCAATCCACGTTGGGATGGTGCCGGGGCCTCGATGTCGGAGCCGGGCCGACGCGATCCCATCAGGACGGTGCCACCCTACACGGGGCGTCCGTGCCCAGGTACTCCGGCATATCCGTAATCTCGTCCGGTTTCGTCTCGTCCGGTGGGTCCCTCATTCCGGAGGAGTGGGAGATCCCTTCGCGTTGTGCCGGCCCGTCCCCAGCACACCGAAGAAGGTCCGGAAACGCCGCTCCTCTCGGTTGGGGCTCACAGGCCGAGGGAGCGGGGGAGCGGATCAGCGGGTTTCGGGCGCGGCCCGGGAGTAGTCGTCGGGTGTGTTGAGGTCGAGCAGTACGGTCGGATCGTCCGTCGGCCACCAGGTGACCCGCGCGGGATCCGATCGAACGACTGCGCGCAGTCCCTCCGCTTGTTCGGAAGCCGCGAGAATCTCGTTCCGGAGCACCCGGGCGAAGATGACGGGATGACCATGTCTCCCCTGATGCGTGGGGCCGGTGATCTCGTGCGCCAGGTTGAAGTGGGCCTCGGCGAGCCGGCGAAGCAGAGGAGCGCTGCGGGGCTGGTCGACGTTCAGGATCAGGATCGCTTTCCAGTCCGAGGCGGGCGTCGTCGACGCCGTCAGCGCGGCCAAGCCCAAGCGCACCGAATGAAGGCGGCCTTTCTCCGGCTCGTGATTGATCACCGGGATCACTCTGCCCGTCACCGCGTTCCCCTCGTCCGTTCCTGCGTCCCCCGCGACCGTCA
>JAGQHR010000135.1 GCA_020431745.1 Candidatus Eiseniibacteriota bacterium | reverse complement strand
ATCGCGTCGCTTTCGAGCTACCTCGACAACGGTGGCGGGCTCTTTCTGCAGAGCATGGAGTATCTGGGCGCGAACGGAGCGAACCCGTTCACCGCAAACTACCTCGGCGTCGCTTCCTACGTGAACAACGCGAAGGCAGATGCGGCCGAGGGCATCTCGGGCGATCCCATCACCGACGGGATGAGCTTCCCGGTGCTCCAGTGGCCCGCACCGGCCTACAACAAGGCCGACGTGGTCAATCCGGTCGCGGGTGCGGAACGGATCTTCAACAAGCAGACGGGCGAGCCGATCGCGGTGCGCTACGAGCTGCCGGGCGGCGCCCGCACGGTGTTCAACACCGTGCTCCTGACCGCCTTCGGAGACGATCCGGATCCGAACAACAAGACCCAGGTCGTGCTCAAGACCATGGACTGGATCCTGGGTGGCGGGAGTCCGACGGATGCGCCGGAAACCGACCTGCCGACACCACGGGTCTCGCAGATCATGGCGGCGTCGCCGAACCCGTTCTCTCCCTCGACCGTGCTGAGCTTCGCGCTCTCCAACGGAGCGGCCCGCGAGCCCATCTCGCTGGTCGTGGTCGATGCGGCGGGACGGCAGGTCCGTCAGTTGGTCGATGGCTCTCTGGATGCCGGTTGGCACCAGATGGCGTGGGATGGACGGGATGACGCGGGTCGGACCACTCCGAGCGGACTCTATTTCGCGGTGCTGCGGTCCGCGGACGGTTCCTCCAGCTCGAAGCTGACCCGCCTCGAGTAGCTCGCGCGACCATCAGGATGCGGCGGCGAGGTGACGGGCAGACCAGGTCCGTTGCCTCGAGGTCGCAGAGAAGCTCCGGGGTCGGGGGTGGGACGACGTTCCGCCCCCGACTTCTCATTGGGTCGCCGCCGCTCCGTTCTCCGCGGGCCGAACTCATCCTTCGCAGGACGGCTCGCCCACTGAACGTCCGTCTCCCGAAGATGGTAAGCTTCGTCCGCCCTTGATCGAGGGCAGCCGGGCGGCGGAGGGCCGCGAACGCAAGGGTTGGCCGGGAGCAGTTTTGTCGACGCAGTTCAAGTGGTGGGCGGGAGCCTCGGTCCTCCTCGGGCTCGGACTCGTCGCCGGGGCTCTCGGTCTGCGGGCCTCGGGCCACGTGCCCGACTACGAAGCGGGCGCGATCACGATCTCCCTCGTGGAAGCGGTGCTGCTCGTGCTGATCGCCGGTCCGGTGGCCATCCTCGCCGCGCGAACCTGGTCGCGGGAAGCCCCCGGCAACGGAGCGGACGATGATTCCACGTCCACCCGTGCGGAACGACGCCCGTACGGAAGCCTGTTCCTGATCAGCTTCGCCGCGCTCTTCATCGAGCTCATGCTGATCCGTTACTGCAACTCGCAGATCCGCATCTTCTCCTTCTACAAGAACGTGCCGCTGATCGCGTCGTTCCTCGGGTTGGGGCTGGGCGCCTCCCTCGGTCGCGGCCGCGGGCGGGATGCGATGCTCTTCCTGCTCTGGTTGATCCCGTTCGCCGTGCTGCTCTCCGCCGGATCGCTCGTCGTCGGCAACTTCCTGGGCCGCCACGCCGCGCTGGGGAGCACCGAACAGATCCTGGGCGAAGTGATTCCGTCCGCGACGAAGTCGGCGCGCGCACTCAGCCAGCTCGTGATGGCGTCCTTCTGCGTCGTGGCGCTCGTGGTGATCACCCTGCTCTTCGCCTTCCTCGGCAGGATCCTCGGAGACTCGTTCGATCGGGTCGAACGACTGCGCGGCTACACCGTGAACATCGTGGGCAGCCTGGCGGGAATCGTCGCCTTCGTGCTGCTCAGCTATCTGGAGACGCCGCCGGCCGTCTGGTTCCTCGCCGGCCTGCTCCCCTTGCTCTGGTGGTGCACCGGCCGCGCGCGCACCACGTGGGCCCTCGTTCTGATCGGGCTCAACGCCGCCGCGGTCTTCCCGAGCTACGGCGACACCGTCTGGTCGCGCTATCAAAAGCTCGTCGGACACGCGATCGGGCTCCCCGGAGAGGCGCCCCAGGCTTATCTGGTGCAGATCTCCGACGTCTTCTACCAGATCGCGCTCGACCGTAGGCCGGAGGTGGTGGGGGGTCGGCAGGACTATCCGGGAGGGGCCTACGATCTCGTCTACCGGGACATCCCGACCCCGCAACGGGTTCTCATCGTCGGCTCCGGAACCGGCAACGACGTCGCCGCCGCTCTGCGCGCCGGCGTAGGCCACGTCGACGCCGTCGACATCGATCCCGCGATCGTCGAGATGGGACGCCGCTTCCACCCGGAGCATCCGTATCGGGATCCGCGGGTCCGCGTGATCGTGGACGACGCCCGGCACGCGTTCCGCCACCTGGAGCCTGCATCCTACGATGCCGTCGTCTTCGGCCTGTTGGATTCGCACACCCAGCTGGGAATGTCGAGCGTGCGCCTGGACAACTTCGTCTTCACGCGAGAGAGCTTCGGCGAGGCGGCGCATCTGATCCGCCCCGGAGGTCATCTCATCGTCACGGCCGCGGCGCACTTTCCCTGGTTCCGCGATCGTCTCGAGCACCTCGTCGAGACCGCGACCGGTCACCCGGCCACGATCTCCCGACAGGCGACCTGGTACATCTTCGTGAGCCCGGTCGGTGCAGATCCGGGTCTCGCGTCCACGGAGAATACGGGCCGACTATCCGATGCTGCCGATGCGGACCGAACACCGCCGGAGGGAGGCACGGTATCGGCCTTGGGCGCGCGTGCGGGTCGAACGGCGGTTCCGTCGGACGACTGGCCCTTCCTTTATCTCCCCGGCCGAAGCGTGCCCTGGGCCTATGTCTGGGTCGTCGTGGCGCTCGCGCTCGCGTCCGTCGTCATCCTGCGTCTGCGCGGGCTGACTTGGAACCGCTTCGACGCGCAGCTGGGGCATCTCTTCTTCCTGGGAGCCGCCTTTCTGCTCATGGAGGTCCATGCGATCAACCGGCTCGCGCTCGTCTTCGGCACGACGTGGCTCGTCTCCGCGATCACTATCGCCATCGTGCTCGCACTCATCGTGCTCGCCAATCTGACGGTCGGGTGGGTGCGGCGGGTCCCCTATCCGCTGGCCTACGCGCTTCTCGCCGTCAGTCTCGCGGCCAGCTTCGGGATCGATCCCGGAAGAGTGCTCGGAGGAGGCCCCGGATCGGGAATGCTCTTCGGAGTCGTCCTCCTCTCCCCCGTCTTCTTCGCCGGCCTCGTCTTCGCACGCTCCTTCCGCGCATCGAGCGCGGCCGGTGCGGCCATCGGCGCGAACATCCTGGGCTCCGTCGTGGGCGGGTGGGCCGAGTACAGCACGATGGCGCTCGGCATGCGTTCGCTCGTGCTGCTGGCGGCGGTGTTCTACGCGCTCTCGGCGTTGCTTCTCGTACGATGGATCGGTCGGCGACCGACGCGCGGGTCGGACGGACACGATCCACACGGTGCGGCGACGTAGTCGCGAGGGACCGAAGGCGAATGCGCGACGACCAGGGCAAGAGTTGATGGGCTCGGCTACCCGCGCTTGAGCGACTCGTACAGCCGGTAGCCCGCCAGCGCGAGCGCCGGGAGCCCCAGGAACAGAAGCACGATCGCGATCCAGAGCCCCGCGATCGCCCCCGATCCACCCGGCACCATCAGCGCCTTCGTCGGATCGTGCGGATCGACGTAGCACGTGGTTCGGGTGCCGGGAGAGAGCGAGGCGACGACCTCGTCCGCCTGTCTCCGTCGGAGGGAGCTGGTGAGCCCATAGCGGTCGCCGACGTACGCGCGACCGGCGACCTCATAGCGGTACTCGATCTGGATCGAATAGTAGACGGGATTCGGCTCCACACCGGGATCCGGAACATTGACCGAGCTGCTCAGCACTTCGCATGGCACGGTGGGCCAGCCGCGGCTGGCCCGACCCATCCGAAAGTCCCGGAGCGACATCACCGCGAACCAGAGGAACCCGGCGCCGAGGGCTCCCAGGAACAGGATCGTCAGCATCTGTCCCACCTTCACCGATCATCCCTCCCGGTTTCGATCCGGGAGATCGTATCGCAGCCGAAGGCAGCCCGGGACGGATTCCGTTCCGGATACGGACGAAGCCGAGCCTGCATCGGACCACCGTCAGTAGAGGAACATCGGCTTGCCGTGAACGTGCAACACCTTGGGCCGGTACGAGCGCACGTCGTAGAGCTCGTCCACGTCCACCGAGCGCCGGCCGGAGGTCACGGATGAGACGGGCACCGTCGTGTAGCATCCTCCCTGGATCGCCATCAACAGTCCCGACTTCTTCTGCTCCACGCATTCGTAGGCGAGACTTCCGAAGTTGTTCGCGACGATCCGGTCGAGGGAATCCGGCGGACCGCTCCGCATCAGATAGGCCAGACGTTGCACCATCACGTCGTGTCCGGTGCGGGCCTTGATCTCGGCTCCCAGATAGTCGCCGATTCCGCCGAGCTTCCGGTGCCCGAAGGCATCGGCATCGCCGCCGATCACCATCTCGCCGCCGGTCGGGCGGGCCCCCTCGCTGATCACCACGACCGAGTAGAGGCTGGGATTGGAAGCCTTGTCCCGGACGAGCAGCTCGATGATCCGATCGATGTCGAAGGGAACCTCGGCGATGAGGGTTCGGTCGGCGCTGGCCAGATAGCCGCTCACGAGCGCGGTCTCGCCCGAGTACCGGCCGAACAGCTCCACGACCGCGATCCGCTCGTGGGATCCGACCGGCGAGCGCAGGTCGTTGATGAAGTTGACGCTGCGGGTCACCGCGGTGGAGAAGCCGATGCAGTAGTCGGTGCCGTGGACGTCGTTGTCCATCGTCTTGGGGATGGCGAGGATCGGAACCCCCTCCTGGTCGAGACGGACCGCCACCGACAACGTGTCGTCACCGCCGATCGCGACGAGGTGGTTCATCCCGAGCTTCTCGATCGTCTCCAGCACCTGCTGCGTCGCATCGATCTTCTCGTTCTCGTCCCCGGCACGCAGCGCTTCCGGATAGTGATCGGGCAGGTGCTTGCGCCGGATCTGCGTGGGATTGGTCCGGGAGGTGTGGAGGAACGTGCCCCCGGTTCGATCGATGGCCCGCACCTCATTCCGGCCCAATCGCATCAGGTGCGTCGACTCGGACTCCCGATCGCCGGGCCGGACCTGCACCAACCCGTCCCATCCGCGACGGATGCCGACGACCTCATGGCCGTCCTCCAGCGCCCGGAGTGTGAAGGTGCGCATGCACGCGTTGAGTCCCGGGACGTCGCCGCCCCCGGTCAAGATCCCGATCCGCAAACCGCTCAAGAATCACCTCCCGATTCTGACTCGCTCTTCATCGAACCATCCAACCCTGTCGATCCCCGCTCGCCGGCGGGGGCGGCAAGACCCCGTCCGGCTCGGCCGCTCGACCGGCTTCTTCGTTCCGCTCGGCTCCGCGACCGCGTCGCCGCTCAGAGCGGTGTCTGCGTACCGCTTCCGATGCGGCAGCTCACGCCGCCTCTTCGCTCGGATCGTAGGAACCGGACCGCGCCGCCGCGGTCAACGCACCCCGACGGAGGAAGACCTTGCGGGCCGTGTCGACCTTCGCGTCGTCTCCGGCCCAGGCACGCAGCGCCTCGTCCTGGAGCGCCCGACCGTAGGAGAAGCTGAGCTGCCAGGGTTGTGCCTCGTGGTTCATCTCCGAAAGATGGTGCGTCGCCTGCGCCGCGCTCTGTCCTCCGGAGAGGAACACGATCCCCGGAACCGCCGCCGGAACCGTCCGACGCAGGCACCGCAGCGTCTCCGACGCGACCACATCCGGCGGGGCCTGCTCCGCGCACCCTTTCCCGGCGATGACCATGTTCGGCTTGAGGAGCATCCCCTCCAGCGCCACGTCGTGCTGCCAGAGCGCCTCGAACACCGTGTGGAGCGTCCGCTCCGTGACGTCGAAGCAGGTCTCGATGGAATGGTCTCCGTCCATCAGGACCTCGGGCTCGACGATCGGAACCAGACCGACCTCCTGGCACGCTTTGGCATAGCGCGCGAGCACGAACGCGTTGGCCTCGAGCGCCTGTCGCGTCGGGCGCCCGTCCCCGATATGGATCACGGCCCGCCACTTGGCGAACCGCGCGCCCATGTCCCGGTACTCCACGAGACGGGACGAAAGCCCGTCCAGCCCGCGGGTGATCGTCTCGTCGGGCGAGCCTTCCAGGGGCTCCGTCCCGAGATCGACCTTGATGCCGGGGTGCACACCGATCGAACGCAGACGCTCGACGAAGAACGCGTCGTCGCGTCCCCGCTGGCGAATGGTCTCGTCATAGAGGATGACCCCGCTCAGGAACGACTCGACCCCGGGCGCGCCCAGCAGCAGGTCGCGATACTCGCGCCGTGTCTGCTCCGAAGACTCCACTCCCACCGCCGCGAGCCGCTTCGTGATCGTCGCGGTGCTCTCGTCCGCCGCCAGGATCCCGCGGCCCTGGGCCACCAGGCTTCTCGCCGTCGCCATCAGATCGCTCATCTCCGTCTCCTTCGGGCCCCATCCTGCGCGCCGAACCGACCCGGGTCCCATGAGTCTTCGGTCAGCTCACCCTTCCACCCCGGCGATCGGTCACGACGACCGGTCGCGAAAACCTTTCCCGGCACGCGCCGCCGCGACGAATGCCCTGAGCCGCGTCTCGTCCAACGCCCCTTCGACTCTCACTCCCGAGCAGAGGTCGACTCCGGACGGACGCACGGACCGGATCGCATTGGCGACGTTCTCCGCGCGCAATCCACCGGCCAGGTAGACAGGCTTGGTCGCCGACTCCACGATCCGCCGGCTCACCGACCAATCGTGGGTGCGTCCCGTTCCTCCGAGCTCGCGAACGGTCGCGTTGGGTCGTCCGGTGTCGAGAAGGAGGCCGTCCACGTGGGGCTCCAGCTCCAGCGCGGCGGCCCGGGAGTCCTCCCCCTCGACATGGACCACCTGAATCAGTCGAGTGGCGGGCAGCAGCCCCCGCAGTGTCGGATAGTCCGCCGCCGACAACCGGTCACACAACTGCACCGCGCTCGCCTTCGTCATATCCACCTGTGTGGCAATGTCTTCAGGAGACAATCTAGAAGTCAGTAGAAACGTTTCGACGGAACCATCAACGGATCCAACGATTTCCGCGATTCGTTCGTCCGAGATCACGCCGGGGCCACTGGGCATCCTCGAGACGAGCCCGATCGCGTCGGCGCCGTGACGGATCGCCAACCGCGCTTCGTCCTCGTTCTGGATGCAGCAGATCTTGATCCACATGCCGGGCGTCGCCTCCAATTCCCATGACGCGAGGATCGGGGTTCCATCGCGGTTCGCCAGTAGGGTTTCCGGGAGTTCGTATCAGGAAGTTCCGCGATCGCCGCAGCCGGGGCAACGGACGATTTTCCCACCCCTCACGAGGGGGTGAAGCCGCCCGGGAAACTGCCGATCCTTTGGGGCAGCCCCCGGCCCGCTCCCCGCGGGCGCGGGCGGCCATCCAACCCGGGGCATCGCGCGAGTGCTATGAATGAAAGCAAGCGCCGCGGGGGCACTGGCCCCCCTGGACGCGTCACCGTATTCTGGATCCCACCGGTATCTGGTCCCCACCGGTCGTCTCTTCTCCCGGAACGGCGTGCCATACGTCCGGACGGGACGAAGCGCGTCCGTTCGTGCTCGAGCACCGAACGCTGCGTGTCCTTGGAGGCTCAGTCACATGG
>JAGQHR010000134.1 GCA_020431745.1 Candidatus Eiseniibacteriota bacterium | reverse complement strand
CCGGAAAGGGTGCGCACCCGACCCCGTTGCTTGTCCGTCAGTCCGACGGCGTCCAGCACCTGATCGATCGGCAGGGCCTGCGTATAGAACGAGGCGTACAGGCGCAACGTTTCGCCGACGGTCAGATCCTCGGGAAGTGCCGTCGACTGCAGCTGGACGCCGATTCGTTCTTTCAGTGCGGGAGCGTCGCTGGTCGGGTCGATGCCGAGCACGCGGACGGATCCGGCCGTAGGTTTGCGCAACCCTTCGAGGGTTTCGATCAAGGTGGTTTTTCCCGCGCCGTTGGGACCGAGCAACCCCACGATGGCTCCGGCCTCGAGAGCGAAGTCGATCCCTGCAAGTGCTTCCGTCTCTCCATAGCGGCGGACCAGGCCGTGAGTCTCGATCAGCATGGCTCAGAGCTCCGTTTCGACGCGCGATCGTTCCACGTTCATCCGCAGGCGTCCGGGGGATCTACCGGACAGCCGTGATGGTATTCGGACTACGTGCGCGAGGGAAATGCGTTCAGGGCACCAGCTCCCAGCTGGTTTCTATCGATCGACCATGAGGTTGGTGCTTCCGAGGAGGTCGGGGCGCGCCGATGTGGCTGGGGCACCGAGGTCGCCGGAGCGGGAACTCCCTCCAGCGACGCTTGCGTCTTGCGCTCGTCGCCTTGTGCGGGATCGGCCCGCCGTTCTATCTGGTGCACGCCTGTGGTACACTTCCGTGCGAGGCCCATTCTGACTCACGCTCCGGTCGCGGTGGCGACCCCTCTCCCAGCGTGCGGCAAGCGACCACCCGCTCTCGACCATCGGCAGGTGAACGTGCTGGACGGAGAAGTGCATCTTTCGCCACTACCCCAACAATGGCGTCCATCGTCAAACGGTTCGCTCGTTCGGTGGATCGGCGTTGTCGCGCTGCTGATTCCCTTGATCCTCGCGCTTTCACCCGAATGCGTGCGGGCGAAGCGACTGTCGACGATGACCTTTCGGGACTACTTCGAGCAGGTGTTCACGCTGGAAGGACGCGTCGAAGAGTCCGCGAGCGTCTTCAGCGGAATCGTCGTCGAGGACGAATGGCCCTGGGGCCGGGAAAGGTTGTCAGTTCGTCCCGGACGCGTCATCGGACCCAGTCTGCGACAACGCGTGCTGCAATCGCGTTTGGGTTCGCTGGGGCTGGAGCGTGAGCTCCCGATCGTCGAAGTAGAGCCGGAAACGACGGATTGGCGCATCGATCGCCACTTGGTGACGCTCGCAGTCACGGCGAGGTGGAAAGGCGAGCTGCCCGATACCGTGCGCTTCGTCACCACCGTCAGATTGCACCAGGGTGAACACTGGCTGATCTTCACCGGCAAGTCCAAGAGGCCCCTCGAAGACTCGTTGGGGACCACTTCTGAATGGATCTCGGCGCCTCGCAGCATGCAGATCGAGCTGGCGAGCTACGAGATTTGGCACCTGCCGGAACCAGTCTGGCAGCATCCGACGCTGTCGCCGTGGCCATTGACGTTCGAGAGCCTGGTCAAGCGCCTCCATTCGGAGTCCGCCTCGACGGTGATGGTGGCGGCGCGCGCACTGGGGCGCCTCCGCGAACGCGAAGACGAAGCCGCCGTTGTCATGGGCGACTTGTTGATGCAGGCTCCCGCGGACTCGGTCATGAACGCGGTTCGTATGGGTATGGATGACCTCGGAGAGCCGGCGCTCCCCGCCTTCGGCGTCGCGATGCGCGACTCGAACGAACGCGTGCGGAGGGCGGCAATGCAGTCTCTGTGGCGACTGGGGCGACGGGCACTTCCCGCATTGGTCGTCGTACGGAATGGTCTGTCGGACCCCGATGTGCGTGTTCGCCGCAAGGCGGCCATGCTCTGCTCGGAATGGGAGCGGGACGCCGGTCCGGCGTATGAGGCGCTCGTGGTGGCTTGCGCCGACCCTGACCCGACGGTGCGGTGCTACAGTGTGGATGCGCTGGCGTTCCTGGGATCGGTCGATCCGCAATCGCGCAGCACCTTGCTTCGTCTCATGGACGATCCTGTAGCCTGGGTCCGGGCGCATGCAGCGACCGGTCTAGGGACCCTGGGTGAGGATGACGCCATCGTACGCGCCCGCCTCGGCAAGGGACTCGAAGACGAAGACGCAAACGTGCGCGAGGCTTCGGCCCGCGGACTCCACCGGCTCGACACGCATTGGCGACATGAATATGAGCACGGTCGAACGACCGAGTCCCGTCTGTCGAGGGGATACCCATGTCCATATCCGCCACGGCGATCCTAGACCGGACCTGAGCGTGGCCGAATGGTCGGACGTGGACAGGCCATGGCTGCATCGCCGCCTCGCGGCCGGGGAAGGTTGGCGCGTATCCCGTGAGGTTCTCAAGTGTCACGCGTATGCACCGCGGTTGCGCGACTGGTCTGAGCGGGGAGGTGTTCGTGTCTGACACGAGCCAGCACGCCGGTGCTCGACCGGTGGGGCCTCTCGGGCTGCCGAGATGGTCTCCGTTTCTGCGAACGGGTGCGACGGTGTTGCGAACGGGTACGACGGTCCTGCTGTTCGCCTCGCTCGTGTCCCCGCTGGCCGGACCGGCGCAGGCGACTCGTCTCGTGCGTGAATCGATCGGCTGTTACATGGAACGGGACAGGACCCTCGGAGAACGTGTGAATCGGGCCGCGAGCCTGTTCAGCGGTGTCGTCGTCGCAGAAGAGTGGCCATGGGGGCGCGAGGGCATGTCCGTTCGCCCCGGCGAGCCCGTGCTTCCGACCGCCGCCCAGCTTGCTGCGGCGGCCCACGCCGGGTCTCTGGGGATCGTCTTCCGCCTGCCCGTCGTTCAGACGGAGGCGGAGACGACGGTGTGGAGCATCGATCGTCATCTGGTGACCCTGGCGGCAACGGCCCGCTGGAAGGGGGAGCCGCGCGACACCGTGCAGCTGGTGACCAGAGTCCAACTGCGACCCGGTGACCATTGGCTCGTGTTCACGGGTACGCCGAATGCCGAGCTCGACGACCCTTCCATCGGCGCCTTCGAGTCATTCAATCTGTACCACAGTGTTCCGATCGAGCTGGCGAGCTACGAGCTCTGGCGCTTGCCGGAGCCCGTTTGGCAGCATCCCACCCTGTCTCCATGGCCACTCCAATTGGAGGATCTCGCCGCGCGAGTCCGAGCCGACGATCCGTCGACCGTCATCGACGCCGCGAAAGCGCTGGGTCGACTGCAGGCGCACGAAGACGAGGCGGCTCGAGTTCTCGGGGACCTTCTGATGACCGCGCCGGCCGATTCCGTGCTCGACGCGATCTATTGGGGGATCGGCGATGTCGGGGAACCGATCCTGCCGTTTCTCGGAGCCGCCATGCAACACGCGGACGAGCGAGTTCGTCGTGCCGCGCTCGAAGGGCTGCAGCGGCTGGGACGAAGGGCGTTGCCGGGGCTCCCCCTCGTGCGCGACGGGCTTGCCGACCCGGACTCGCTGGTGCGAGAGAAGGCAGCGGAACTTTGCTATGAATGGGAGCTGGATGCCGTCCCGGCGTATGAAGCACTGCTCGTCGCGTGTGCCGATCCGGATCCCACAGTGCGGTTGTTCTGCACCGATGCTCTAGCGATCATGGGACCGATCGATCCGAGGTCCCGGGGGATGCTCCTGCACCTGATGGATGATCCCTCCTTCCTCGTGCGGATGCACGCGGGCAACGGACTGGGCATGTTCGGCGTCGACGATCCGGGCGTGCGCACGCGTCTCACGGCAGGGTTGGAAGATGAGAACGAGTGGGTGCGGAAGGAAGCGGCCCACGGACTGCGAAGGCTGGACAACGGGTGGCGCGAGGAGTACGAACGGAAGAGGGATGCGAAGAGGGAGCAGCCGGAAGTGGATCGTCGCCCGCTCTACCCGCCGGTTCGCTGAAGACTCGGAGGACGAATGCAGACGAGGCCATGGGGACAGGACGGTCCGCAGGTTCCGGTGATCGGACAGGGGACGAGGGAGCTGGAGGCGTACGATCCGGGAGACGTCGAGCGCGCGATCCTCGCCGGACTCGATGCCGGCATGACCCACATCGACACCGCCGAGATGTATGGCTCGGGACGCGTGGAAGAGCTGCTCGGCCGTGTCCTCGAAGGACGCCGGGACGAGATCTTTCTCGTGAGCAAGGTACTCCCGAGCAATGCATCACGGAAGAAGGTGCTGGCGGCCTGCGAGGGATCGCTCCGCCGTCTGCGCACCGACTGCCTCGATGGATACCTGCTCCACTGGCCGGGCTCGCATCCGATCGCCGAAACCTTGGGGGCGTTCGAAGAGCTGATGGCCGCCGGCAAGATCCGGAGCTACGGAGTGAGCAATTTCGACGAAAGGCGGCTGCGCGAGATCCAGAAGACGTTTCCCGAGGCCAGGATCGCGTGCAACCAGGTGCTCTACCACCTGGAAGCGCGCGCCATCGAACATCGCGTGCTTCCGGAGTACCGGGCGGCCGGGGCGACCGTCGTCGGCTACAGCCCGTTCGGAGCGGGGAAGTTTCCGGGACCCAGGCATCAGGGCCGCCGGGTTCTGGACGCCATTGCGGCACGACACGACGCGACGGCATATCAAGTCGCGCTGGCGTTCCTGATCCGGGAAGACGACACCCTGGCGATTCCTCGGACCTCGAACGCAGCGCATGCCCGTGCGAACGCTGAGGCGGCGAGTGTGCGTCTCACCGCGGAGGATCTACAGGAGATCGATCGCGCGTTCCCGCAGGGGCCGCCGCGCGCCAGTCTTCCCACAGCGTGAAGGGAGACAGGAGGGGCGGGCCGGTCTAGATGCCGTCTCCCTCCGCAAAGATCGACTCCTGGAGGTTTCTCTTCTCGTGGGCCGAGAGCTCGCCGTCGACCATCCGGCTTTCGAGAATCTCCACCTTTTCCATGAGCAGCTCGAGGACGCGAACGTCGTGGTCGCCCCGACTCTCGCTGAGGCGAGCCGTCACCGGAGCGTGCCCGGGGACGTGCTTTTCCAGGATGCGTCCGGCCAGACCGACGACCGTGGCCGCCTCCGGAACGTCCTTCACCACGATCGCTCCCGCTCCGATCCGAGCGTGATTGCCCACACGCACGGCGCCGAGCACGGATGCACCGGCGCCGACGATCACGCCGTCGCCGAGCGTCGGATGGCGCTTCTTCCGCTCGAGGCTGGTGCCTCCGAGCGTGACGCCCTGATAGAGCGTGACGTCGTCACCGATCTCCGCCGTTTCTCCGATGACCACACCGAGTCCATGGTCGATGAAAAAGCGACGACCGATCGTGGCGCCGGGATGGATCTCGATTCCGGTGAGGGAACGTGCCAGATGACTGAGGAGCCTCGCCGGGAAGTGCCAGCGCGCTCTCCATAGCCGATGCGACACCCGGTGGAGCAGGACCGCGTGCAGACCCGGGTAGCAGAAGAGCACCTCCGCGAGACTTCGGGCCGCAGGGTCCCGTTGGAAGATCGTCACCACGTCCTCTCGAATCCGCGCGATCCAACGCGGCCGTCGCAGACGTGTCCGCGGTGGCGCAGACGGCACCGTCGGTGTCTGTGGCAAAGATCCGATCTCCCGCCCCGCTCCCGAAGTACCGGTCGGAAGGGATGTCATCGTATTCATGGTCACTTCTCCGTGGAGTTGGAGGGGGCAACGGAGCCGTCCGCCCTTTCGGCGGCGAGCTCACCGGAAGGCGATGCGTTACGCGATCCCGTCTCGGCTTCCTGGGTCGATTGCTCGAACTCCCAAAGAGGAGTCGACAGGTAGCGTTCCCCCGTATCACAGAGGATCGTCACGATCACCTTGCCGGCATTCTCGTGTCGTCGTGCGACTTCCCGGGCGGCCCAGACGTTCGCTCCCGTGGAGATTCCGGCGAGGATTCCTTCGGTGCGCGCGAGCTCCCGCGCCGTCGCGAAGGCGACCTCGTTCTTCACGGTGACGACCTCGTCGATCAGGTTCGTCTCCAGAATCTCCGGGACGAAGCCGGCGCCGATGCCCTGGATCTTGTGCGGTCCCGGCGCACCGCCGGAGATGACGGGGGAGTCGGCGGGCTCGACCGCGATCGTCCGGAAGCTCGGATTGCGTTGCTTCAAGACCTGGCTGATTCCGGTGATGGAGCCCCCGGTGCCGACCCCGGTCACGAGGAGATCGACCTTGCCCTCGGTGTCTTCCCAGATCTCGACCGCCGTGGTGCGACGGTGCACGTCCGGATTGGCGGGATTGTCGAACTGTTGCAGCACGACGGCTCCGGGAATCGATCCCGCGACCTCACGGGCCTTCGCGATCGCCCCTTTCATCCCTTCGGGACCGGGAGTGAGGATGAGCTCGGCTCCGAGCGCGCGCAGCATGTTGCGTCGCTCGACGCTCATCGTTTCCGGCATCGTGAGGATGAGCCGGTAGCCCTTGGCCGCGGCCACGAAGGCGAGCGCGATCCCGGTGTTGCCGCTGGTCGGCTCGACGAGGATGGTCTCGCCGGGGCGGATCCGTCCTTCCCGTTCCGCGGTCTCGACCATGGCGACCCCGATGCGGTCTTTGACGCTGGAGAGCGGGTTGCAGAACTCGGCCTTCCCGAGGACCCGCCCCGCCGCACCCGCGGCGAAGCGATCGAGGGCGATGAGCGGTGTGCGGCCGACCGCGTCGGTGACATCTCTATAGATGCGACTCATACAAGACCTCCGTTTTCGGGTTGGCTCAGGGAGGGCGAGCCCTCCTTCGGGTTGCTCTCCTCGCGTCTTCGGGGAAAGCGGACAAACAAAAAGCCCGCGACCTTCGGGGCCGCGGGCTTCGGAGATTCCTGGTGAAGTCGGTCGCTATCTCAGGCGACTCCTCCGGATACGCCGGTCCCACGCCCCCTCGCGGGAGGGACGACAACAGCAACAACACAGGCTGCGGAAGTTGTTGTGGACGTTGTACATGTGGGATCCGTTCGTGTTCTCGGAGATGGAGCGCATCCCGGGTTCCGGTGCCGCTCCGACGACTTCAAAAAGCGTAGGGAATCGAAGGCCCTGAGTTCAAGAGGAACTTGTCGCGCAGCGTGATCCTTATGAATCTCCAATCCCCCTGTGGCATGACACGCCCAGTGAAACTGCCGGAACGCCTCCGATCATCGACGGCCCAACCGGGCGAAGTCTGCCGAACCGGGCAAAACCTGCCGACCCGGGCACGCCCGGAATCGCTCCGCCCGCCAGCGTACCGGGAGCGGCCTCAGGTTCATCGAGATGGGGTCGGCCAGCTCGCGTCCCCGTCGAACTCGCTCCGTTCGTCGGACTGTTCGCGCCCGATCCGGCCCGCCTGGATCCGCGCACGGGCATAGCTTTCTGCACGCACGGGAAGACCTGCGACTCCGCGGAGCATGCCGACTTGGCCGACATGGGTGAGTGCGTCGGCGACGGGCCCTTGAAAGATGACCTCGAGTGGCCGCATCCGCGCGAAATCGCCGGCGGCTACCGCGTCGTCCAGCTTGGCGAGCTCGGAAAAGAAACGGTCGACAGCCTCGTCCCAGCTCTGGGCCGGCTGCGGCTGCCAGCGCGATTCGCCCTCCGTTTGGCTCGTTGCCCAGGCCATCAGGTCGCCGAGATGGGACACGATCTCCAGCGGGGTCCGACTGGCCGGTGAGATCCGGAGATTCGCAAAGTCGTCCGGCGCGTCCCGCAGGACTTTCTCGGCGCGGTAGGCGAGCGTCGCCAACGTGTGCCGGAAGTACGCGCGTTTGGTC